>NZ_JBEZFT010000001.1:48630-258547 GCF_040649595.1 Kribbella sp. NPDC048915
GCTACGTCGGCCACTGTGGGTACGTCGGCTACGTCGGCCACTGTGGGTACGTCGGCTACGTCGGCCACTGTGGGTACGTCGGCTACGTCGGCCACTGTGGGTACGTCGGCTACGTCGGCCACTGCGGCCACGCCGACCGCTCAGGCCACTGCGGCCACGCCGTCCGCCGCAGTCCGGGCTCACACCAAGTTTGCGCCGCGTGCACCGCTGACCCGCGAAACTCTCCTAGGAGAGTTTTCGGCACGACAGTGGAGGATTCTGCCCGCCATACGGAGGAAAACCCTCCACTGATGCGGCTCCAACAAGCCTAGGCCCCATCGCCCCGGGCCTTCATCGCTCCGGGCCTTCATCGCTCCGGGCCCCCATCGCTCCACGCCCCCATCGCTCCACGCCCCCATCGCTCCACGCGCCCATCGCCCCACGCGCCATCGGCCCAGGTCCTCGTCGCCCCTGGCCACCATCGCGCAGGCCCCTAACGCCTGTAGGCCCTCAGCAGCGCAGCCATCTCTCATGCCGTCGGCTCACGAGCCTCCCACTTCCGGCAGGACCCACCCACACCTCAGTCAGACGAGGGGATATCCGGCTCTTGTGACCGATCCGTGGGTGGTTCTGGGTGCCCGAGTCGGCGCCCGCGCTCGACGACCGCGCTTGTCCCCGCGCGGTGGGTTCACCCATCGCGTTGTGGGTTCCTGACCCGTGTGAAGGGTGCGGAACCCACAACACCGTGGGTGAACCCACCGTGCGGCGGAAGCCCGGAAACCCCTTACGACCACACCGCGCCATCACGCCACGCCACGCCGCGACGCCGCGCCATCACGCCACGCCACGCCGCGACGCCGCGCCATCACGCCACGCCACGCCGCGACGCCGCGCCATCACGCCACGCCACGCCGCGACGCCGCACCATCACGCCACGCCACGCCGCGACGCTGCCACGCCGCACCATCACCGCGTGCTGAACACCGACCAGGTCGCCGCCGGCTGCTCCACGGCACGGCATACGAGCGGATAACCGCTGGTGTTGGGGGTCCTCTGCTCGTACACCAGCAGAGAACCCCCAACCCGAGGGGTTACCCCCTCGGGTTGGCCCGCACGATCGGCCGACGACCGCCGTACTCGACTCGTTGGCCGCCACCCAGGGCACGCGGGCCGGCGCCCAGGGCATACCGGCCGGCACCCAGGTCACGAGGATGGCCAGCCAGGTCACGGGGTGGCCGGTCGGGGTGTGGCGGCTGTGGCTCTTGGATGGGGCGGGTGGGTGGGGCGGGTGGGTGGGGTGGATTTCCACCGGGACAGGCGGGCGTGGCAGACTAGTTGGCTGGTTCCGGTTCACGTTCGCACCGTGCGGACGACCCGGGGCGCCTGAAACCTAGGAGACTGTTTTGAAGAGCGACATCCACCCGACGTACGTGGACACCACGGTGACTTGCACCTGTGGCGCCACGTTCCAGACGCGCTCGACCGCGGAGAACGGCGTGATTCACGCCGACGTGTGCTCGCAGTGCCACCCCTTCTACACCGGTAAGCAGAAGATTCTCGACACCGGTGGCCGGGTGGCCCGCTTCGAGAAGCGGTACGCCAAGAAGTAGCTGTCACGCCGCGCGCCGGTCCCGCCTCACGCAGGCGGGACCGGCGCGCGGTTTGTCGTCTGTGGGGACACTGGAAGGGAGGAGTGCGGTCGTGTTCGAAGCGGTGCAGACGCTGAAGGCGGAGTATGCCGAGCTCGAGCGGCAACTGGCGGAGCCGGAGCTGCATTCCGACCAGGCCAACGCCCGCCGGGTCGGCAAGCGGTACGCCGCGCTGGCGCCGGTGGTCCGGACGTACGACGAGTGGGTGCAGGCCGGTGACGACATCGAGGCCGCGAAGGAGCTCGCCGCGGAGGACCCGGCGTTCGCCGATGAGGCCGCGCGGCTGAGCGAACGGCGTGCCGAGCTGGCCGAGCGGCTGCAGACGCTGCTGGTACCGCGGGACCCCAACGACGACAAGGACGCGATCCTCGAGATCAAGGCGGGCGAGGGTGGCGACGAGTCTGCGCTGTTCGCCGGCGACCTGCTGAAGATGTACCTGAAGTACGCCGAATCGCAGAACTGGAAGACCGAGGTCCTCGACTCCGCCGAATCCGACCTCGGTGGGTACAAGTCGATCACGGTCGCGGTGAAGGCGAAGGGTACGCCGGAGCCGGGCGAGGCGCCGTACGCGAAGCTGAAGTTCGAGGGCGGCGTGCACCGTGTCCAGCGGGTGCCGGTGACCGAGTCGCAGGGGCGGATCCACACGTCCGCAGCCGGGGTGCTGGTGCTGCCGGAGGCGGAGGACGTCGACGTCGAGATCGACCCGAACGACCTGCGGATCGACGTGTTCCGGTCGTCAGGGCCGGGTGGGCAGAGCGTCAACACGACCGACTCGGCGGTGCGGATCACCCACCTGCCGACCGGGATCGTGGTCTCGATGCAGAACGAGAAGTCCCAGCTGCAGAACCGTGAACAGGCCATGCGCGTTCTGCGCGCCCGCCTGCTCGCCGCGGCGCAGGAAGCCGCCGACCAGGAGGCGTCGGACGCCCGCCGGTCGCAGATCCGGACCGTCGACCGGTCGGAGCGTGTCCGCACATACAACTTCCCGGAGAACCGGTTCTCCGACCACCGGGTCGGCTACAAGGCGCACAACCTCGACCAGGTGCTCGGGGGCGACCTGGAGCCGGTCATCAAGGCCCTCACGGACGCCGACCTGGCCGCCCGCCTCGAGGCCGTCGAGACGCAATGAGCACCAGGTCACTCGTCTCCGAGGCGGCCGCCCGGCTGCGCGAGGCGGGTGTTGCCTCGCCCGAGTACGACGCCGCGGAACTGCTCGCCTTCGTCACCGGCTCGAGCCGGTTGCACCTCAGTGAGCCCACGGAAGAGCAGCGGGCGCGGTACGACGACCTCGTCACCCGACGCGCCGGACGCGAGCCGTTGCAGCACCTGACCGGTACGGCGACGTTCCGCTACCGGGACCTGGTCGTCGGACCCGGCGTGTTCGTGCCGCGGCCGGAGACCGAGGTGATGGTCGGCTGGATCCTGGACCAGCTCGCCGGCGTGCCGAATCCGCTGGTGGTGGATCTGTGCACCGGGTCCGGAGCCATCGCGGGGGCGATCGCGACGGAGCGGCCGGACAGTACGGTCCATGCGGTGGAGCTGTCGTCCGAGGCGGCCCTGTGGGCCCGGCGCAACCTCGAAGGTACGGGCGTCGCCCTGCACGAGGGCGACATCGACGGGTGCTTGCCGGAGCTCGACGGCCAGGTGGACGCGGTCGTCTCGAACCCGCCGTACATCCCGCTCACGGCCTGGGAGTCGGTGACCGCGGAGGTCCGTGACCACGACCCGGCGCTGGCGCTGTGGTCCGGCGACGACGGCCTCGACGAGATCAAGGTCGTCGCCGCGACGGCCGCCCGCCTGCTGAAGCCCGGCGGCTGGTTCGCCTGCGAACACGCCGACGTCCAAGGCGAGTCCGCGCCCGCTGTCTTCACCGCGACCACCCTGTTCACCGAGGTCCGCGACCAGCACGACCTGGCCAACCGCCCCCGCTTCACCACCGGCCGCCGCATCTGACGTCAGCTCGGCTCGGCGTGGGCCGGCTCGGTCAGCGCGTGAGACCCCGGCGGCCGCTGGGGCCGGCGGGACGTGTGGGCGGCCGCGCGAGGTCCTGTTCCTGGATCAGGCCGATCGGGCGGGAGTCGGGCTGCCGGCGCGCGAGTCGGCAGACCACCGGGAAATGGTCCGCGCCGGGCACGGGGACCACCTCGACGTCGCGGGCCACCAGGTCCGGTGTGGAGAACAGGCGGTCGATCGAGCGACCGTCCGGTGTGGTGACCGGCGGCGGATCGCCGAACGCGTCGACCAGACCGAGCGGCTCACCGAAGACATCGCGTGGGTTGGGCATGTTCAGGTCTCCCGCGACGACCGCTCGCCGGATCCCGCGCGCCGCGAACTCGTCCCGCAAGTACGCCGACAGCTCCACGCCGTACTCGCGCCCCGGCCCCTCCTGATACGTGTACTCGACGCCCGCAGCGCTGCGGAACATGTGGATCGGACACACCTGCCCACCCACCAGATCGATCTCACCGAGCGCCCCGAACTCACCGCGCGCGACCAGGAACCCTTTCGGATGCGGATCCATCGGCGCACCGGTGCGCCAGTGCAGGAAGTCGATCGACGGGTCCGGGAGGTCGATCCGCTCGAGTTCCGTCAACGGGTACGTCGACGCGATCCCCACCCCCAACCGCGCCACACCGGGAATGTGCGAAGGTGAGAACCCGTGCCGCACGAACGACGCCGTACGCCCGGGCATCGCCGCGGCGGCGAGACGCTCGAGCTGATCGCCGTCCGAGTCGAGCTCGGTGACGATCAGGACATCCGGCTGCAGTCGCGCGAGCGCCTGGCCGAAGTCCTCCGTCCGGTCGGCGGCCTCGTACCCCTCGGGGCCGACGAGGCGGCCACCGGCCACGTTGACGAACGCGATCGAGATCATTCGTAGATCACCAGCTCCGGGCGCGGTTCGAGGGCAAGTACCTGGGCGGGCGTCATCAGCGGGCCGTGGCGGGTGTCTTCGGTGTAGAAGAGTTTGAAGCCGGCGTGGACGCCCGCGGGCAGCGTAGTGGTGAGCTTGGTCCACGTCTTGAGTTTGTCGACGCGGGCGCCGATGCCGTCGACCGACTTGATGATCACCACGCCCCGGTGCTGCTTCAGCGCCTGCTCGTTGGTGACGATCCGCGCCGACAGTTGATGGAACACGAACACCTTCTCCGGCAGGTCGTTCGCGGTGACAAGACCCGACAGGTACGCCGCGATGCTGTTCAGCTCGGCGCCTGTGGTGTGGCCGAAGACGCGGCCCGGGACCTGATTCGGACCGACCGCCCACTCGGGGTCGAACGCGAGGCCGACGTCCGGTTCCTTCAGCCAGCGCTCGAGGCGCTTCACCTCGGGCAGGATCTTCGCGCGGCCGGGCTGGACGTTAAGCAGCAACAGCATCTTGTGCTTGCGTGCGACAACCAGGTACTCCGCGATCTTCGCGTCGTCGAGCCGCCCGCGGTACAGCCGGTCCTTGCCCGGTGACGCCTTCGCGACCACAGTGATGAGTTCCATCACCGGCAACGGTGTGCGGCCGGCCGCGTACGAACGGGCGAGCTTCTCCAGCGCGGCCGCCTTCGCATCCAGGTTCTTGTCGAGGGGGCCGAGCGCCGGTGAACCCGGCAGGCCGACGTACCCGACCAGCTGGTACTTCGGGAAGATGACGCGACCACCGCGCGGCAACCCCTCCGGTGCCGGCGGGGGAGTGGGGACGGGAGTCGGCGTGAGACTGGGACTCGACGCGGCGCGGCTTGCCGAAGGCTGACCGCCGGGCGCCGGTTCGTCGCTACAGGCCGCCAGGCCGAGCAGTACGGCGGCCAGTGCTCCGCAGACTCTCCACACCGCACCAGCCAACCACACGCCGCACGCCGCCGGGACAGCTCGCCGCCAGCCGTCATCCCGTCGGTTCGTCACGCAGCCAGCCGTCATCCGGCCGGTCGTCACGCCGCGGGGGCGGCTCGCTCCAGTCCGGCTGCTGCACGCCGTACTGTCGCCTCCGCGCCCTCTTCGACCGCCAGCTCCAGCGCCCGCGCGAAGTGCGGTCGTGCCTGGGTCAGATCGCCCTTGGCCAGCAGCGTCTCCGCGAAGCGCAGATACGCGTTCAGCTGCGACTGCTTCGAGTCGCTGTCCAGCGCCAGCTCCAGCGACCGCCGCCCGACCTCTACAGCGTTGTCCCACCGGCGCTGGCGCGCGTACGCCGTACCCAGGAAGGCATATGTGTAGATCAGGCTGTAGTCGGCGCCACGGTCGACGCCAAGGTCTCTGGCCGTCGCCAGCGCGGCTACGGCTTCCTCCACGCGGTCCAGCTCGAGCAGGCACTCGCCGATCCCGTTCAGTACCTCAGCGCGTACGGCGGGATCGCCCAACGCCAGCGACTCCTCGTACGCCGCCAGCGCCCGGGTGAACTCACTGCGGTCCCCGTACGCGACACCGAGGTACGCCAGTACCCGCGACGCGACGCCGACCTCGCCGGCCTGCTTGGCGACTCGCAGCGCCTCCTCGAGTACGCCGAGTGCGTCGTCGTCCGGACGCAGCTTCGCCCGGCTGTACCCGAGCGACGCGAGCACCCGCGCCCGCAGCCCCAGATCTGCGTCTGGCGGCGTCAGCTCGCGGGCCCGCTCCAGCGCATGCAGACTGTCCTCAGCGCCGCGCCGGTACCGTCCGAGGCTGCCGATCGACAACAACACCCGTGCCTCGGCCGACGGGTCCGGAGCAGCACGCAGCGCCAGCTCCAGCGCCTCGTTCATCTCGTCGACCCTGCCGCGCTGGAAGAACCCGGACGCCACCACCACACCGAGCCGCCACGCATGCTGCGACGCGCCACTGGACTCGGCGTACCGGATCGTCGCCAGAACGTTCGCACCTTCGGTGTCGATCCACTCCAACCCGTCCGAGGCCGACGCGAAGGCAGGCAGACGCACCGGCGACGGCTCGTCCAGCGGCAGCACGGGGCTGCTGAAGATCGCAGTACTCGCGGCCGCGGTCGCGTAGAGGTAGTAGTCGAGCAGACGCCGTACGGCGACCGGTTCTGCACCCAGCGTCCGTGCGTACTGTCGCAGCAGGTCGTGGAACTGGAAACGCCCAGGACGCAGCTGCAGCAGCAGGTTGGCGTCGACGAGTTGTTCCAGCAGGTCCTCCGCCTCGAGCGGATCCACATCGGCCAGTGCAGCCGCGCCGTACGGCTCGATGTCCGGACCGGTCATCGCACCGAGCAGCCGAAACAGGCGCTGCTGCTCCGGCGGGAGGTGCTCGTACGACAAGGCGAAAGCAGGGGAGACCCCACCGCCGTCCGTGCTGAGCTCAGCGAGCCGCCTGTCCTCGGCGTCGAGTCGGCGACTGAGGTGCGCGATCGTCCAGCTCGGCCGATGACGCAGCCGCGAGCCGGCCACGCGAATGGCCAGCGGCAGGTGACCGCACCGGCTCACGACCTGCGCTGCAGCAGCTGCGTCACGGGCACGGTCCGGTCCGACGATCTCGGTCAACAACGCCTGGGCGTCTTCAGGCCGCAGGACGTCGAGTGCAACGCGACCTGTCGCGTCCAGACCGGTCAGCTGGCGACGGCTGGTCACTAGTACTCCACAGTCCGGGCTCCCAGCCAGCAGTGGCCGTACGGCGGCGCTGTCCGGTGCGTTGTCGAGGACAACGAGCACACGGCGACCTGCCAGCTCAGAACGCCACAGTGCGGCCCGCTCCTCGAGCTCTGCCGGGATGCGGTCCGCTGGAACGGACAGAGCACGCAACAGCCGGTCCAGGGCCTGTAGCGGCGACACCGGCTCGTGTCCGGGCGTATAGCCCTGCAGGTCGATAAAGAGCCGACCGTCTGGATACAGGTCCGCCAGCTGGCGTGCAGCACGGACAGCCAGCGCGGTCTTGCCAACACCTGCCATACCGTCGATCGCGACGACAGCAGGACCGGTGCGATGCAGTGCGTCGACCACCTCCTGCAGTACGTCGTCACGCCCGACGAAGGCCGCACCGTCGTACGGCAGCTCGTCACGGATCGCAGGACGGGCAGCGCGCTCGTCGTTGCGCAGGATGCGCTGGTGGATCTCGCGCAGCGCCGGACCGGGTTCCACACCGAGCTGGTCGATCAGCTCGCGTCTGGTACGCGTGTAGGTCTCGAGGGCCTCGGAGCTCCGGCCGCTGTGCCAGTACGCGAGCATGAGCTGTCCGGCGAACTGCTCCCGCAGTCGATCCGCCTCGACCAGTGCGACCAGCTCCGGCACCAGATCGGCGTACCGGCCGCGCTTCAGGTCGAGGTCGATCCGCTGTGCCAGCACCTTCAGGCGGCGCTCGGTGAGCCGGTGTCGCTCGACACCGAGGTAGTGCCCGGGCAGAGCGCTCAACGGCTCACCTGTGAACAACGCAAGGGCTTCCGACAGCAGTGCGGCCGCTTCGTCGAGGTCGTTCGACGCATCGGCCGCACCGACCAACTGCTCGAACCGCGCCAGGTCGAGCGCGTCCGGAGCGAGCTGCAAGCGGTACCCGCCCGGCGCGGTCACCAGTACGTCCTTGGGCAACAGCCGCCGCAGCCGGTACACGTACGTCGCGACGATCTGCGTTCCACTGCCCGGAGGTGCGTCGTCCCACACCAGCTGGAGCAACTCGTCGGCGGTGACCACCTGGTTCGGGCGGAGCGCCAGTACGGCCAGGAACGCCTGCTGCCGCAGCGGACCGAGCTCGAGCCTGCGCCCGCCCGACCAGCCGCGCACCGGACCAAGGAGGTCGATGCGCAGCTCGTCCGTCACACAGGACAGTCTTTCAGCTACACGGCGTTTTCGCTCAGGTAGGTGTCGATGTCGGACAGCAACGCCGACTTCACCGAGTCCTCGGCGAACGAGACGCGGACGGCGGTCTTCGCGAGCTCGGCGACACCGGCCTCGTCCAGGTCGAGCAGCCGCGCGGCGACGGCGTACTCGTTGGTAAGGTCGGTACCGAACATCGGCGGGTCGTCGGAGTTGATCGTCACGACCAGACCGGCGTCGGCCATCGCCCGCAGCGGGTGCTCGTCGTACGACGCGACCGCGCGGGTGGCGATGTTCGACGTCGGGCTGACCTCGAGCGGGATGCGGTGCTCGCCGAGGTACTCGACCAGCGCCGGGTCCTGCACGGCCGACGTCCCGTGGCCGATCCGCTCGGCCTTCAGCACCTGGACCGCGTCCCAGATCGTCTGCGGACCGGTGGTCTCGCCGGCATGCGGCACGCTGTGCAGACCGGCCGCGCGGGCAGCCTCGAAGTGTGGCTGGAACTGCGGCCGCGGGACGCCGATCTCCGGGCCGCCGAGACCGAAGCCGACCAGGCCTTCGGGGCGGATCTTCGTGGCGATCCGCAGCGTCTCGTCGGCGCTCGCGATGCCGTCCTCGCCCGCGATGTCGAAGATCCACCGCAGCACCAGGCCGAAGTCCCGCTCGGCCGCCACCCGGGCGTCCTCGATCGCCTCGCAGAACGCCTCCGCGGCGATCCCGCGGATCACCGACGTGTACGGCGTGACTGTGAGCTCGGCGTACCGCAGGTTCTGCTCGGTCGCCATCTCGCGGGCGATCTCGTAGGTCAGCAACCGGACGTCCTCGGGCGTCTTGATCAGGTCGACCACCGACAGATAGATGTCGATGAAGTGCGCGAAGTCACTGAACTTGAAGTACTCGGCCAGCGCGGCCGGATCGGCCGGCACCGACGAGCCGGGATGCCGGGCGGCGAGCTCCGCGACGATCCGCGGCGACGCCGACCCGACGTGGTGGACATGCAGCTCGGCCTTGGGCAATCCGGCCAAGAACTCACGCGACACGGGCATGGGGCCTCCCGGCCTGGACTGAGGAGCGGAGGGAGCGAAGCGACCGGAGCGACAAGGCAAGGCCGGGAGTCACAGCTCCAGGTCCCGTCGCGACGGAGCCGCGACCATTCAATTCGGTCATGGTCGGGATCCTAGGGAATGGTGGCCGGTGCCCGCTGGGAAGTTGACAAACGTTTGTCAGCTACAGCCCGGTTGGAGACGCGGACCACGCGAGTGGCACGATTCACTCCGTGAGTGAGCGCTTCGACTTCACCGGGGACGAACTGGCACCGGCCTACCGCGCTGCGGTGGACGCCATCGAGGCCGGTGACCTGGTCGTCATGCCGACCGACACCGTGTACGGCATCGCCGCGGACGCCTTCAAGGCCGACGCCGTCCAGCGGCTGCTGGACGCCAAGGGTCGTGGCCGGGACGTCCCGCCGCCGGTGCTGATCTCGGTCGTCGAGTCGCTGGACGCGCTCGCCACCGACATCCCGGACAGCGGCCGAAAGCTCTGCGAGGAGTTCTGGCCCGGGCCACTGACCGTCATCTGCCACGCGCAGACGTCGCTGATGTGGGACCTGGGGGAGACCCAGGGCACTGTCGCGCTGCGCGTCCCGAACCACGAGAACACCCGGGACCTGCTGTCGCGAACCGGTCCGCTCGCGGTCAGCTCGGCCAACGCGTCGGGCAAGCCGGCCGCACTGGACGTGTACGACGCCGAGGAGCAACTGGGTGACGCGGTCGCGGTCTACCTGGACGGCGGCGAGGTGGCCGGGGGACTGCCCTCCACCATCGTCGACCTGACCGGTGACACACCCCGCGTGGTGCGCATCGGCGCACTGTCGGTCGCCCAACTCCGCGCGATCGTCCCCGAAGTCACCGTCGACCCCGAAGCTGACCCGTCGGCGCAAACCGACGACGAGCCCGCCGAGCAGCCCGCCCAGCAGCCCGACGAGACGCCGGCGGAGGCCTCCGACGACAAGCCGGCCGCGGAGCCGGGGGACAAGCCGGCCGAGGTGGCGGCTGAGCAGGCTGAGCCAACCCCGAGCCCGGTTGAGGCGTCCAACCAGGACGTGGCGAAGAAGACCGAACCCGATACGAGGCCTGCCGACCGAGGCCATGACTCCTGAGTCCACAGCTACCGCGCGGCACTCGGCGCGGCGTCTCGCCGCACGAGCGCGAAGGGCAAGATGCTCCGCATCCAACCCTTCATCCTCGCACGCCGAGCTACCACACCGAGCACCTAGTCGCTACGGTGTGAAGTCAGGAGACATGGCCTAGTGCGCGAGTACCTGCTGGTCCTGTTCGTGGCGATGGCCACGACCTTTCTGCTGACCGGCGTCGCCCGGCAGATCGCGCTGCGGTACGGCGCGGTCGCGAAGGTCCGGGCCCGTGACGTCCACAAGGTTCCGATCCCGTACTTCGGCGGCCTGTCCATTCTCGGCGGCCTGATCGCGGGCTTCGCCGTCGCGTCCAGCCTGCCGTTCCTCGGCAACAGCTTGCAGGTCGCGCACGACGCCCGGGCGATCCTGGTCGGCGGCGTGGTGATCTGCGCGGTCGGCGTGGTCGACGACCTGTACGAACTCGACGCGATCACCAAGCTGGCCGGCGAGGTGCTCGCGGTCGGCGTACTCGTTGTCCAGGGCATCCAGTTGTACTGGCTCCCGCTGCCTGGCGGCGTGATTTCACCGTCGCCCGCGCAACTCGCCGTGCTGACCGCGGGCATCCTGCTGGTGTCCTGCAACGCGGTGAACTTCGTCGACGGCCTGGACGGTCTCGCAGCCGGCGTCACGGCGATCGGCGCGACCGCGTTCTTCACGTACTCGTACCTGCTGAACGTCCACGAGAACCTGGACCGCGCGACCACCTCGACGCTGATCACGGTCGCGCTGGCCGGCGCCTGCCTCGGCTTCCTGCCGCACAACTTCTTCCCCGCAAGGGTTTTCATGGGCGACTCCGGCGCCTTGCTGATCGGCCTGATGCTGGCCGCGTCGACGATCAGCCTCACCGGCCAGATGGACCCGAACGCGGTGCCGTACGAGGTCGGCGGCTCGAGCCTGCTGCCCGCGCTGCTCCCGCTGGTGCTGCCGATCGCCATCCTCGCGATCCCCGCGCTGGACCTCACGATGGCCTACATCCGCCGTACCAAGGCCGGCCGCTCACCGTTCGCCGCGGACAAACAGCACCTCCACCACCGCCTCATGCAACGCGGCCACTCGCACCGCCGGGCCGTCCTGCTGATGTACCTGTGGACCGCCCTGATCGCGTACGGCGTGGTCGTCCTGGGCCTCGTCCTCACCTGGTGGACCGCGCTGATCGTCTTCGCTGTCGCGGTGACCGCGGTACTCCTCACCACCGGCCTCCCCAGACGCCCCGGGAAACCGCTCGCCAAGGTCTGACTGCCGCGAACGGGGACCAGACCACTCGCGTGCGTGGGCTACCGATAGGGTGTGCTCGTACAGCGGGAGATGCCCCGTTTTGCTGACTTTGCAGACTTTGTGCTAGTTTTCACAAGCACCAGCGAAGAACAGTGACACCCCTGACCCCGCCCACCCGACGAGTTGGCCGCGAGACCAGCCCGCCTGCAGGACGGAACCACCAGATGGCTTCCACGGCCCACAGCCCCGAAACCGCCGGACAAGCGACCAGGCATCCGGCGCTGGCGATGTTGCGTGGCGCTCTGGTCGCCGCCGTGGTCGTCGGGGTCAACGCCGCCGCGATCTCCGCGGTCGCCGCCGGTCTGCGCGGTCTGTGGGGTGCGTTGCTGGGGTTGTTGATGGTGGTCGTCTTCTCCGGCGCCGGTCTGTTCGCGCTGCACCTGTCCCGGAAGACCTCGCCGACGATGCAGCTCGCCGTCGCGATGGCGTCGTACACGGGCCGGATCGCGATCTTCGGCGGCTTCCTGGCGATCGCCCTGAACTCGGACGGCCTGGAAAAGCACGTGAATCTGACCGTGCTCGGGCTGTCCGCGATGGTGGTCGTGATGGGCTGGATGGCCGGCGAGATCTGGGCCTGGTCCCGGCTCCGGGTGCCGATCTACGACCTCGACCGCGAGGTGACCGCGTGACCACGGCTGGTAACAACGCCCTTGCTGTGGTGGACGTTACGGACCCCGATGTGACCACAACTGTCGCTGACTGGTACGTTTCGGGTGCCAATGAGCGAGCATCAGGATCCGAAGCCATCACCCGGAGGGGGCGACGGCTGGCGGGTCCTGTCCTACTTGATCGGCGGTCTCGTCGTGTACGGCGGGATCGGGTTCGGGCTGGATCGCTTGTTCGGCACCCAGTTCTTGCTTCCGGTGGGCATCGTGCTCGGTGCCGGGCTCACCATCTTGATGTTGCACTTCCGGTACGGGTCACGGTCCTGACCTCGGATCCGATCCTTACCGGGTCTGACGTTGTTGACCGCCATGCCCTGAGCCGCCCTGCCCTTAGCCACAAGGCGTCCGACTTGAGCACGACGCGAGAGGAGACCCGGTGACCGCCGGCGTTCCGACCGAGTTCATCGCACCCGGTCCACAGAGCTTCGACACCCCGCCGATCATCGACGGCGTGGACTGGTTCACCAAGCCCGTGCTGGTGGCCGCGCTGTCCGTCGTCGTCATCGTGTGGTTCTTCTGGGGTGCGTCCCGCAAGGCCGCTGTCGTCCCGAGCAAGCTGCAGTTCGCCGGCGAGCTCGGGTACAACTTCGTCCGCAACTCGATCGCCCGCGACGCGATCGGCAGCCAGGAGCACATGAAGTACGTGCCCTACCTGTGCGGCCTGTTCTTCTTCATCCTGCTGAACAACGTCGCCGCGACGATCCCGCTGATCCAGTTCCCGACCTTCAGCCACATCGGCTGGGCGTACGTGGCCGCGGTCATGAGCTGGGTCATCTACAACGCGGTCGGTATCCGCAAGCACGGCGTCTGGGGCTACTTCAAGCACCAGACGATGCCGGCCGGCGTCCCGGCCTGGCTGATGCCGCTGATGATCCCGATCGAGTTCATCTCGAACATCATCGTCCGGCCGATCTCGCTGAGCCTGCGGTTGTTCGCGAACATGTTCGCCGGTCACATCCTGCTGCTGGTGTTCGTGCTCGGCGGTGAGTACCTGGTTTTCGAGACCGGCAACATCGGTCTCGGCGGCGTCGGCATCCTGACGTTCCTGATGGGCATCGCGATCGCCGGCCTCGAGTTGTTCGTCCAGTGCATCCAGGCCTACATCTTCGTGGTGCTGACCGCGCAGTACATCGGCAGCGCGATCGCCGAGGACCACTGACCCGCAGTACCCCCAGACCCGTAGTAACGGAAACCCGGATAGCCCCTATCCGTACCGAAAGGAAACACCTGAAATGGCTCTCGAGATTGCCGGCAACATCGCAGTCCTCGGCTACGGTCTCGCCGCGATCGGCCCGGGCGTTGGCGTCGGCCTGATCTTCGCTGCGGTGATCAACGGCACCGCGCGCCAGCCGGAGGCCCAGAGCAAGCTGCAGTCGATCGCCTGGATCGGCTTCGGCGTGACCGAGGTGCTGGCGATCATCGGTATCGCGCTCGCCTTCGTCTTCCGCCAGTGACGCCCCTTTTCCTCTGACTGACAGGACTCAGATATGACGACGTTGGTGCTACCGCTCAGCGCAGCGGCCGGCGAGGAAGCCAACCCGCTGCTGCCGCACACTGCCGAGATCATCTTCGGTTTCGTCTTCCTGGTCCTCTTGGCCATCGCCTTCGCCAAGGTCGTCGTACCGAAGTTCGAGAAGGCGTACGCCGATCGGACCGCGGCGATCGAAGGCGGGATGAACGAGGCCAAGGCGGCCCAGGCCGAGGCGAAGGCGGCCTTGGAGAAGTACAACGCGCAGCTGGCCGAGGCCCGGCAGGAGGCTGCGAAGATCCGCGAGGACGCCCGCGAGCAGGGTGCGGTGATCATCGCGGAGATGCGCGAGCAGGCGAACGCCGAAGCCGAGCGGATCGTCACCCACGCCCGCGCGCAGATCGACGCCGAGCGGGCGCAGGCGGTGGCCCAGCTGCGCAGCGAGGTCGGCACCATGGCGACGACGCTGGCCGGCCGGATCGTCGGTGAGTCGCTCGAGGACGAGGCCCGGCAGCGCCGGACCGTCGAGCGCTTCCTGGCCGATCTGGAGGCGTCGGAGTCCGCTCGTCAGGCCGTCGGAACGGACGGCTGATGCGCGGCGCGTCGAAGGAGTCACTCGCCCGGGCCGAACAGGCCCTGGCGAGTACGGCCCCGGCCGAAGGGCTGGGCAGCGAGCTGTTCGCGATCGCCAAGCTGCTGGACGGCAACGGCGCGCTCCGGCGCGCCCTGACCGACCCGGCGCGGCCGGCCGAGACCAAGACCGCACTGGCCCGGCAGCTGTTCGCGGGCAAGATCTCCGACAGTGCGCTGGAGATCCTGTCCGCCGCGGTGGCCGGTCGGTGGGTCAGCGGCCGCGACCTGGGTGACGCCCTGGACCAGCTCAGCGTCGAGGCCGAGATCGCGTACGCCGACTCGCGCCGGAAGCTGGACGAGGTCGAGGACGAGCTGTTCCGGCTGGACCGCGTGGTCGCGGCCGAGCGGGACCTCGCCGAGAAGCTGGGCGACCGGCGCCTCCCGGTCGACCGTCGGCAGGAGCTGCTCCGCGGACTGCTGCAGGGCAAGGCCGACGACACCACGGTGCGGCTCGCCGAGCGGGCCGTGGACGGTCGCGGCCGGAGCTTCGCGGCGTCGATGCGGGCCTACCAGGTCGCCGCGGCGGCCCGGCGGAACGCCAGCATCGCGACCGTGCGGGTGGCCGTCGACCTGACCGCGGCCGAGCGCGACCGGCTCGCCGCGGCGCTCGGACGGCAGTACGGCCGGGACATCCAGCTGAACGTGATCGTCGACCCGTCCGTGGTCGGCGGCGTCCGGGTGGACATCGGCGACGAAGTGATCGACGGAACCATCGCGGCCAGGCTCGACGACGCGCGACGGCGCATCGCGGGCTGAACGCCCCTTAACGACATAAGCGGCGCTAAGGGTCGGGAAAGCCTTTAGAGCCACAACAGGCCAGCAAGGGTCAAGGAAGCAGGAAACACAATGGCTGAGCTCACGATCAGGCCGGAGGAGATCCGGAACGCCCTGGATCGGTTCGTCACCGAGTACCAACCGGCCGAAACCGCTGCCGAAGAGGTCGGCACCGTCATCGACGCGGGTGACGGTATCGCCCACGTCGAGGGCCTGCCCTCGGCGATGACCAACGAGCTCCTCGAGTTCGAGAACGGCACCGAGGGCATCGCGCTGAACCTCGACGTCCGCGACATCGGTGTCGTCATCCTCGGTGAGTACGACGGTATCGAGGAGGGCCAGCAGGTCCGCCGGACCGGCCGGATCCTGTCGGTGCCGGTCGGCGAGGGCTACCTCGGCCGCGTGGTCGACCCGCTGGGCAAGCCGATCGACGGCCTCGGCGAGATCCAGGGCATCGAGGGCCAGCGCGCGCTCGAGATCCAGGCCGCCGGCGTGATGGACCGCCAGGAGGTCCGCGAGCCGCTGCAGACCGGTATCAAGGCGATCGACGGCATGATCCCGATCGGCCGCGGCCAGCGCGAGCTGATCATCGGCGACCGCAAGACCGGCAAGACGGCGATCGCGGTCGACACGATCATCAACCAGAAGGCGAACTGGGAGTCCGGCGACCCGAACAAGCAGGTCCGCTGCATCTACGTGGCGATCGGCCAGAAGGGCTCGACGATCGCGTCGGTCCGCGGTGCGCTCGAAGAGGCCGGCGCGATGGAGTACACCACCATCGTGGCCTCCCCGGCGTCCGACCCGGCCGGCTTCAAGTACGTGGCGCCGTACACCGGCTCCTCGATCGGTCAGCACTGGATGTACCAGGGCAAGCACGTCCTGATCGTCTTCGACGACCTGACCAAGCAGGCCGAGGCGTACCGCGCGATGTCGCTGCTGCTGCGCCGCCCGCCGGGCCGTGAGGCGTACCCGGGTGACGTCTTCTACCTGCACAGCCGCCTGCTCGAGCGCTGCGCGAAGCTGTCCGACGAGCTCGGCGGCGGTTCGATGACGGGCCTGCCGGTCATCGAGACCAAGGCGAACGACGTGTCGGCGTTCATCCCGACCAACGTCATCTCGATCACCGACGGCCAGATCTTCCTGCAGTCCGACCTGTTCAACGCGAACATCCGGCCGGCCATCGACGTCGGTATCTCGGTGTCCCGGGTCGGTACGGCCGCGCAGATCAAGGGCATGAAGAAGGTCGCCGGAACGCTGAAGCTGGACCTCGCGCAGTTCCGCGCGATGGAGGCGTTCGCGATGTTCGCCTCCGACCTGGACGCCACCTCGCGCCGGCAGCTCGACCGCGGTCAGCGGCTCGTGCAGCTGCTCCGTCAGCCGCAGTACTCGCCGTACCCGGTGGAGGAGCAGATCGTCTCGATCTGGGCCGGTACCAACGGGCACTTCGACGAGGTCCCGGTCGGCGACGTGCTGCGCTTCGAGCGGGACTTCCTGGACTACCTGCGCCGGGAGAGCAAGGTGCTCGACGCGATCCGCGAGTCCGGGCAGTTCGGCGACGACGAGGCGCAGGCCGTGACGGACGCGCTGAAGGCCTTCAAGCCGACGTTCCAGACCTCCGAGGGCACGCTGCTCGGCACCGAGGCTCCGGCCGAGGCGATGGACGAAGAGGACGTCGAGCAGGAGCAGATCGTCAAGCAGAAGAGGGGCTGACGCAATGCCGGCCAATCTGCGGGAGCTACGCGATCGGAAGGCTTCGGTCACCACGATCAAGAAGCTCACCCGTGCGATGGAGCTCATCGCGGCGTCCCGGATCGTCAAGGCGCAGCAACGTGCCGGGGCGGCCGCGCCGTACGCGCGTGAGCTGACCCGTGCCGTGTCGGCGGTGGCGACGTTCTCGAACGTCGACCACCCGCTGACCACCGAGAAGGAGAACCCGCGCCGGGCCGCGGTGCTACTGATCACCTCGGACCGCGGTCAGGCCGGTGCCTACTCGGCCAACGTGATCCGGGAGGGTGAGCGGCTGCAGCAGCTGCTGCGCGAGGACGAGAAGGACATCGTCCCGTACATCAGCGGCCGCAAAGGCATCGCGTACTACACCTTCCGGCAGCGCGAGATCGCGCAGTCGTGGGGCGGCGAGTCCGACAACCCGAGCTACGAGCGGGCCCGGGAGATCGCCGACGCGCTGATCGAGGCGTTCCTGACCCCGACCGAGGAGGGCGGCGTGGACGAGATCCACATCGTCTTCACCCGGTTCGTCTCGATGCTGACGCAGCGGCCGGACGTGATCCGGCTGCTGCCGCTCGAGGTCG
This sequence comes from Kribbella sp. NPDC048915, assembly GCF_040649595.1. NCBI lineage: Bacteria > Bacillati > Actinomycetota > Actinomycetes > Propionibacteriales > Kribbellaceae > Kribbella > Kribbella sp. NPDC048915. Next base: position 66,290 of record NZ_JBEZFT010000001.1, read on the forward strand.
TCGAGGGTGCGGAGCCGCCGGCGCCGGACGACGTCCTGCCGCTGTACGAGTTCGAGCCGTCGGCCGCGGAAGTGCTGGACGGGCTGCTGCCGAAGTACGTCGCCAGCCGGATCCACTTCTGCATGCTGCAGGCGGCGGCCTCCGAGCTCGCCAACCGGCAGCGCGCGATGAAGTCCGCGACGGACAACGCGCAGGACCTGATCGAGAAGCTGACGCGGGACCTGAACCAGGCCCGCCAGGCGCAAATTACCCAGGAAATCAGCGAGATCGTCGGTGGCGCGAGTGCGCTGGCCGACGCGACCGCCGGGAGCGAGTGAGAGAGATGACTGCCACGGTTACCGAGAAGAACAACGAGGCCGGCGCCGCGGGCGTCGGTCGCGTCGCCCGGGTGATCGGCCCGGTCGTCGACGTCGAGTTCGCGGCGGACGCGATGCCCGACATCTACAACGCGCTCGAGGTGGACATCACCCTCGGCGACGCCACCCAGACGATCACCCTCGAGGTGGCGCTGCACGTCGGCGACAACATCGTCCGGGCGATCTCGATGAAGCCGACCGACGGCCTGGTCCGCGGCGCCGAGGTGCGCGACACCGGCGCGGCGATCTCCGTGCCGGTCGGTGACGTCACCAAGGGCCGCGTGTGGTCCGTGACCGGCAAGTGCCTGAACCAGGACGAGTCCGAGTTCGAGATCACCGAGCGCTGGCCGATCCACCGCAAGGCGCCGGCCTTCGACCAGCTCGAGTCCAAGACCGAGATGCTGGAGACCGGTATCAAGGTCCTCGACCTGCTCACGCCGTACGTGCAGGGTGGAAAGATCGGCCTGTTCGGCGGCGCGGGTGTCGGCAAGACCGTTCTGATCCAGGAGATGATCTACCGGATCGCCCACAACTTCGGTGGTACGTCGGTGTTCGCCGGTGTGGGCGAGCGGACCCGGGAGGGCAACGACCTCATCAACGAGATGGAAGAGGCCGGCGTCTTCAAGGACACCGCGCTGGTGTTCGGCCAGATGGACGAGCCGCCGGGCACCCGGCTTCGGGTCGCGCTGTCGGCGCTGACGATGGCGGAGTACTTCCGCGACGTCAAGCAGCAGGACGTGCTGCTGTTCATCGACAACATCTTCCGGTTCACCCAGGCGGGTTCCGAGGTCTCCACGCTGCTCGGCCGGATGCCGAGCGCCGTCGGTTACCAGCCGAACCTGGCCGACGAGATGGGCGTGCTGCAGGAGCGGATCACGTCGACCCGCGGTCACTCGATCACCTCGATGCAGGCGATCTACGTGCCCGCCGACGACTACACCGACCCGGCGCCGGCCACCACGTTCGCGCACCTGGACGCGACCACCGAGCTCTCGCGTGACATCGCCGCTCGTGGTCTGTACCCGGCCGTGGACCCGCTGACCTCGACGTCGCGGATCCTCGACCCGCAGTACATCGGCCAGGAGCACTACGACGTGGCCGTCCGGGTGAAGCAGATCCTGCAGAAGAACAAGGAGCTGCAGGACATCATCGCGATCCTCGGTGTCGACGAGCTCTCCGAAGAGGACAAGATCACCGTCGCGCGGGCGCGCCGGATCGAGCAGTTCCTCTCGCAGAACACCTACATGGCCGAGAAGTTCACCAACGTGCCGGGTTCGACCGTGCCGCTGAAGGACACCATCGAGTCCTTCAAGAAGATCGTCGACGGCGAGTGCGACCACATCGCCGAGCAGGCCTTCTTCAACGTCGGTTCGCTCGAGGACGTCGAGCGCAGGTGGGCCGAGCTGCAGAAGGAAAACTGAGATGGCCGACGAGTCTGCCAAGCACCTCGAGGTCGCGCTGGTCGCGGCCGAGCGGACCGTGTGGCAGGGCCAGGCCAAGATCGTGATCGCCCGGACCACGGACGGTGACGTCGGCATCCTGCCCGGCCACGCGCCGTTGCTGGGTCTGCTGCAGGGCGGCACCGTCCAGGTGCGGACCGTCGACGACGAGTACTTCGTCGCGGCCGCGCCGGACGGGTTCATCTCGGTGGCCAACGACCGGGTCTCGATCCTGGCCGAGAACGCCGAGATGGGTCACGACATCGACCTGGAGGAGGCGCGCCGCGAGCTCGAGCAGGCGTTGGCCGCGGGTCTGGCCGACGTCGACGCCGACGAGCTGCGCCTCGCCGAGGCCAGGGTTCGGGCCGCCGAGCAGACCTCCTGACCGGACCTGCCATAATCGAATATCGTCACGCAGTACGGTTCTCCGGGGTGCCCGGGGCAGTACCGAACACGGGCACCGGAAATGAGGTCGGCAAGGTATGAGGGTAGTCCTCGATGTCGTCGGGGTCTGTCTGCTTGCCGCCGTACTGTTCATTGCGCTTGTCGCGTTCCGCCGTCGCTGGTTGTCCAGGGACGGCGGAACTTTTGATTGCAGCCTGCAACTGGCTCCCAAGGAGCACGGCCGCGGCTGGGCTCTCGGCCTGGCCCGGTACGTCGGCGACGACCTGCAGTGGTTCCGCGTCTTCAGCCTCGCCTGGTGGCCGAAGCTCGTCGTCAACCGCCGTCAGCTCGAGGGCATCACCACCCGCCGCCCGATGGGCAACGAGCCGCTGGTGACGTACGCCGGCCACGTGATCGTCGACGTCGAGCTCCGGGATCGCACCGTGCATTTCGCGATGACCGAGGAAGCCCTCACCGGCGTCCTCGCCTGGATGGAGTCCGCTCCACCCAGCACCCAGACCTACCTCTGAGATCTCACCCCACGCGGAGCCTCGGCGCGGTACCGGCCGGTTCGTGGTGGGCGCGGAGTGCCGCGGGGAGCTTGGCGGCAACCAGGACCGCACCAACCACTTGCCAACCGGCAGCGACCGCAAGCGGCTACTTTGGTCGCGTTGCGGCCGAAGCGTTCAGCTGCTCACCTTCCTGGAGTCGCGACCCGGCCGCGAGAGCTGCCTGGTCGTCACCCGCACCCCGGTCAGCTGACTCGGAGCGCTGTCAGCAGCATTGGGAGCGAGGCGTGCAGTTCGCGCTGCCAGTACGCCCAGGCGTGGGTACCCGGTCCGTAGAAGTTGGTGGTCAGGTGCTTGGCGCCGAGGCGTCGGAGCTCTGCGGCCAGGGCGTGGTTCTGACGGTTGAAGTCCGCCTCGAGCGCGTCCGTCTTGCCGGGCGGGTCGAGCGGTCCCGCCGTACCGTCGCCGCAGGACAGGTAGACCGGGATCGACTTGAGGCGGTGTGCCAGGTAGTACGGGTCGTGCGCCTCCCAGATCCCGCGCTGCGCGACCGGGTCGCCCCAGATGCGGAGCGGGTCGTTGCCCTGGCGCGCGAAGAACCCCATGATCCGGTTGGTCGCCTCGTCGTTCAGCAGCGGATGGGCCGAGCCCGAGTACGCCGCGGCGGCGCGGAACATGCCCGGATGGCGCGCGGCGTACAGCAGTGCTCCCTGGCCGCCCATCGAGAGACCGGCCACGACGCGGTTGGAGCTCGCGCCCCAGTCGCGCTCGAGCAGGTGCCGCAGTTCGACGGTGTGGAAGGTGTCCCACGCGGGGTCGCCGCCGGCGCCGTAGTTCCACCAGTTGCTGTACCAGCCCTGGTAGCCGGCCTCGGGCATCACGACGAGGACCTTGCGCAGGCTCGCGATCTCCGCGATGTCGGTGCCGGACCAGGACGTGTAGTCCCCGCAGCACCCGTGCAGCAACCAGAACGTCGGCCAATGCTGCCGGCGGTCCTCGGGTTTCCAGCCGTCGGGGGTGAGGAGGCGGACCGTCACTGTCCGGCCTCCCAACGCCTGAGACCGCACACTCAGATCCACCATCCGGTCCGCGACCTGCTCAACCCCCACGACCTCCGCCCCACGCGGACTAGCCTGACCGGCTTGGGCGAGCTGAGCCGTTTGGGTGGTTGGTGGGGGTGGGGCGGCCTGGGTGGGTGCGAGGGGCGAGAGTCCGAGCAGCAAGGCGACGCCGAGGACGAGCGATGGGCGGGCGACGCGGGACAGTTTCACGTGCACGAGCAACCTCCGAGGGCGGATGGACGGAATCCTGCTCACAGCAACGCCCAGCAGTTGAAACCTTCCAGCCTCCCTGCTCAACCCCTCGCCCTGCCGCGTCGACCGACGGCCCGAGATCTGCGCCGAACGGTCTTCCGGGGACCGGCGCACGCGTGGCTGGACGTGCAGGTATGCAGAAGTCGTGGTTTCGGGTGGTTGCAGCGTTGGAACGCGGGGTTCTGCATACCTGGAGGTCCCCGCGGGCGAGACCACGACCACGGCTGAGCGGCAGTAAACCGGTAGGCAGGCCTGCACGAGTTTGGGAGGATCCGCGCATGCAGAGCTTTTTCTTTCGCGTGGGCTGAGCTCCGTCGGCCCGTGTGTGGCGTAGTGCCCTTGGCCGGCGAGGCGGGGGCGGCTGTTCGGCTGCCTCCGGGTGCTCACCGGGAGATTTGGCATGCGCGCATCCGTGCTGGTGCGAACTGTGGCGGGACTGGAAGGACTGGCGGCCGACGAGGTCGCGGCGGCGGGGCACCGGGTGGTCGAGGTGTCCAAACGGCAGCTCATCGTCGAGGGTGAGGCGGGGGCGCTTGTGCGGCGGCCGCCGCGGGTGGCCGATGACTTGTTCGTGGTGGTCGGCTCGGCGCCGGACCCGGGACGGGCGAAGGCAGGGCTGGCTGCGGCGGTGAGAGCCGCGGCGCGGACTGCGCCGGCTGGTGAGGGTGCGTTGGCGGTGTCGGCGTCGTTTGTGGGGGAGCGGAACTTCAATCGGTATGACGTCGAGGACTGCGTCGGGGAGCGTTTGGCGAGGCTGACGGGTGGCGCGTACTACTCCCGCCGGGGTGGTGCGAAACCGCCGGAGCTGCGCACCGACTGGAGAGTGGTGCTCGACGGGAAGACGCTGTGGGTCGCCCGGCGCCCGTACGCCGAACCGCTGCATCGGCGCCCGTGGCGACGGCGGACGGTACAAGGCAGCCTGCATCCGCCGGTGGCGGCCGCGATGGCGCGGCTCGCGGACCTCGCGCCGGATCACGCCGTACTCGATCCGTTCTGCGGCGCGGGAACGCTCCTGCTCGAGGCGCAGGCGATCGAGCCCCGGGCGCGGTACGCCGGCGTGGACCGCGACCGCGAAGCCGTCGCCGCAGCCCGTGCCAATGCCGCCGCCCACTCCGCTGCTCGAGCCGGCACCTACGCCACTGACCGTGGCGATCGTGGCGACCGGGCGATCGACTGGGTCTGTGCCGACAGCGCGACTCTCACCGCCAGGGCGGACCGGATCATCACCAATCCGCCGTGGAATCGGCGGCGGTACATCGGGGATCTGGCACCGTACCTGCGTGCCTGGCGGCGGACGCTGAACGGGCTGCTGGTGGCGTTGGTGATGCCGGAGCAGGTGGCGGGACTGCGGCGGGGGTGGCGGGTTTGTGCGCGGTACGAGATTGCGGTGGCCGGGCAGCATCCGATCATTGTTGTTGCTGACTCGTCACGGTAATCGAAAATGGTTGACGGTTTCGGCCCGCACAGCCGACCCTTGATCACGGCCGTCGGTACGAGGGAGGGCGCGTGATTCGTTCCCGAGCAGCTCGTGTGGCCATTGCTTTGCTGGCCGGTGTCCTGGTGGTTCCGGTGGTTCCGGCGGTCGCGTCCCGTGAGGTCAGGCTCGAGGTCCTGTCCGGCCGGCCGGACATGGTGACCGGCGGCGACGCGCTGGTCCACGTCGCCGTTCCGGACGGAGCCGAGCGCGTTCGCGTGACCCTGAACGGCAAGGACGTCACGTCGACCTTCGCCGAGGACGGCACCGGTCTGACCGGCCTCGTCGGCAACCTCGAACCGGGCAAGAACGTGCTCCGCGCCGAGGTGGACGGTCACCGTACGACGCTGGACGTGCGGAACCACCCGCGCCAGGGACCGGTGTTCTCCGGGCCGCACGAGCAGCCGTTCCGGTGTGAGACCGAGAAGTTCACGCTTCCGGTGATCGGCGGGACGCTCGGCGCGCCGCTGGACGCGGACTGCACGATCACGCCGCGGGTCGACTACTTCTACCGCACCACGGCCGGCACGTACGCGAAATGGCCGGCCCGCGCGAGGTCGTACCCGGCGGACCTCGCCGAGACCGACGCAGGCGATCCGTTCATCGTGCGGATGGAGACCGGCAGCGCGAACCGTGCCGTCGTCCAGACCGCGATGTTGCACGACCCGTTGCGTGAGCCCGCGCCGACGCCGACGCGGCGCTCGTCCAGCTGGAACGGGCGGGCGGTGTTCACCCTCGGCGGCGGCTGTGCCGGCGGTTGGTACCGGTCGGGTACGACGACCGGTGGTGTCACCGACCCGTTCCTGCTCGGCCGCGGGTACGCGCTGATGTCCTCGTCGTTGAACGTCTTCGGCCAGAACTGCAACGACCTGACCGCGGCCGAGTCGGCCATGACGACCAAGGAACTGTTTGTCGAGCACTACGGCCGGCCGGAGTTCACGATCGGGTTCGGCTGCTCGGGTGGGTCGTACCAGGCGCACCAGATCACCGACAACTACCCGGGCGTCTTCGACGGTATCGTCGTCGGCTGCTCGTTCCCGGAGGTCGGCTTCGGGACGGTGTCGTTCATCAGCGACGCGTGGCTGCTGGACTCGTACTTCGACAGCGCGAAGATCGACTGGACACAGGAACAGAAGCGCAAGGTCTCCGGTTTCCAGACGTACGCGACGCTGCCGAGCATGGCGGTGAGCGCGAACCGGATCGACCCGCGCCGCAACTGCACGCATCTGCCGGTCGAGCAGCGCTACGACCTGGTGACGAACCCCCACGGCGCCCGCTGTGACGTGTTCGACCACACGATCAATGCCTACGGCAAGGACCCGTCGACCGGGTTCGCGCGCCGGCCGCTGGACAACGTCGGCGTGCAGTACGGCTTGAAGGTGCTGAAGTCCGGCGCGATCACGCCCGAGCAGTTCCTCGACCTGAACGCGCGGATCGGCGGCTTCGACGCGGACGCGAACCTGGTACCGTCCCGCACCGTGGCCGATCCGCAGGCGACGAAGGCGGCGTACCGGACCGGGCGGCTGACGTACGGCGGCGGCGGGCTGAAGGACGTGCCGATCATCGATTACCGGGCGTACTACGACACGCAGGCGAACGGCGACATCCACGTGCGGTACCACACGTTCTCGATGCGCGCGCGGCTGGAGAAGGCGAACGGTACGTCGGCCAACCACGTGAGCCTGCTCGAGGACGCGAAGTACGGGCTGTTCAGCACGAAGAGCCCGCTGCTGCGGCACGCGATCGACGCGATGGACGCCTGGCTGACGCAGCTGACCGCCGACACCACGCCGCGCCCACGGATCGAGAAGATCGTGGCGGCGCGGCCCTCGTCGCTGGTCGAGGGTTGCCGGGTGCCGAAGTCGACCGAGTTCGTCGAGCAGCCGCTGGATCGCAATCCGGCATCGCGCTGCGAGAAGCTGTTCCCGTCGGCGTCGTTCCCGCGCGAGGTGGCCGGCGCCGGTGTCGCGGCCGACATCGTCAAGTGCAAGCTCCGCGACCCGGTCCGCTCCGAGTACCGCGGTTTCACCGACGCCCAGTGGAGCCGGCTGCGCTCGATCTTCCCGCACGGCGTGTGCGACTGGTCCAAGCGCGGCATCGGCCAGGAACCGCTGGAAGGTACCTGGCTCAGCTTCCCAAGCTGAACCGGAAGCGGCACCGCTGGGGTTGGAGGTCGTACGGCGGGAGGATCGGCGCACCGCTGGTCGGACTGCCGAGACCGTGGTGCAAGGCGTCCACCGTGATCCAGACCTGGTCGCCCGCTCGCAGGTCGGCCGGATGATCGGCGGCGGCAAGTTGCGCCGTTGTCCACCGGCGTACGGTCAACGCAACACAGGGGTCGCCGGCGAGGTGAAGCCGGCCCGCTGATCCGGACAGCTCGGCCCACCGTACGTCGGCGCGCGCACCGTTCTCCTGCGGGTAGAGGTACGGGACCTGGAGGTCGTCGATCGTGCTGGTGTACCGCCCGACCCGGACGGCAGCGCGCGCATCGGGATACGCCTGACCCGGTCCCAATCCGTACCACGTCATCGTGTGAAACCCGCCCGGCACACCGAAGTCGACGCCGACGCGCGCCCACGGAACGGTCCACTCACCCAGCGGCTCGACCTCCACGTCCGCCACCAGTCGATGACCGTCGCTGGTCCAGCGGTACGTCGTCAGCACGCGAGCGTCGGTCGCAGCGGCGCCGACCATGGTCACCACTGTCAGCTCGTCGTCGGTCTGCTCCACGGAGACGGTGCGGTAGCGCAACCGATCGAGACCGGCGTTCGCCCAGCGCGTCATCCGGTCGAGTGTCGTGGCGTCCCAAGTCCGCGCGTCATGCTGCGTCGGAGCCCGCCACAACTCCAGTGGGACGTGTTCGACCGCCCATCCGTGCAGCCGCGTCAACCGCCCGGTCGCCGGATCGAACACACCCGGTCCCACGCGTACCCCCGGTCCAGGTGATCGCTGAACCAGGGGAGAGGCCAGGGCACGAGTGCCCGGCCGGAGCTGGCTCTGGGCGAAGGTCAGCTCATGACCGGCCTCCGACCACGCGGTCGGACGTGCCAGCACTGCGCGCACCGTCAACCAGCGCTCCCTGTTCTGAGCGGCCGGGAACTGCGGCAGCCGAACGGTCGCAGTGCCACCGGCAGGCACCACCGGCGCCGCAAGCGTGCCTAGGGCAACCACTTCACCTTCGTCTGCCACCTCCCAGTGCAGAGCAACGTGCGAGGTGTCAAGGGTGGAGTACCGATTGGTGATCGTGAGGATGTCGCCGCTCACCGACAGCCGGACGGGTTCGAAGGCCTTCTTCACCTCGGCAAGCACGGGTTGTGGTGTCAGATCCGGAAAGACCAAACCGTCCAGCACATACGTGCCGTCGTGCAGCTGCTCCCCGAAGTCCCCGCCGTACCCGTAGGAACCGTCGACCCGCAGGATCCCGTGCTCCATCCACTCCCACAGGAACCCGCCCTGGCAGCGCTCGTACCGGTCGAACAGTGCCTCGTACTCCGGCAAACCACCAGGACCGTTGCCACCGGCATGCGAATACTCACAGAGCACGAACGGCATCGCCCGGCGTCGCGCATCGAGCACAGGATCGGCCAGCGGCTTCTCCGCTCGCTTGCCGATCGCTTCGACCTCGGCGTGCGACGCATACATCCGGCTGTACACGTCGACGTCGGCACAGGTCGGATCGCCCTCGTAGTGCACCGGCCGGGACGGGTCCCGCTCTCGGGTCCAGGCGGCCATCGCGGTCAGGTTGGACCCGACGCCGGCCTCGTTCCCGAGCGACCACATCACCACGCACGGGTGGTTCTTGTCGCGCTCGACGGTCCGCCGCATCCGATGCAGTGAGGCCTCCAGGAAGCGCGCATCGTCGGCCGGGTTGCCGGCCCAGTCGAGCAGGTAGAAGCCGTGCGTCTCGTAGTCGCACTCGTCCATCACCCAGAACCCGAGCTCGTCGCACAGTTCCAGCAACCGCGTGTCCGGCGGGTAGTGGCTGGTCCGGATCGCGTTGATGTTGTGCCGCTTCATCCCCAGCAGCTCCGCCCGCAACCGCTCGTACGGTACGGCGCGACCGAACACCGGATCGTGCTCGTGCCGATTGACGCCGCGGAACACGATTCGCCGCCCGTTCACCCGCAGCACCCCGTCGACGATCTCCACGGTCCGGAACCCGATCCGCAGGAACACCTGCTGATCCGGCAACTCCACGACCGCGTCGTACAACCGCGGCACCTCCGCCGACCACGGCTCGACGCCCGGAATCCGCACCGCCTCCCCGACCGGTGTGACGACGTCGAGCTCCGGGATCCGTACCACTCCGGCCGCGGACGAGAGCCGCAGTACGCCGATCCCGTCCGCAAAGCCGGCGTGCACGAACACGTCCACCGGTCGCGAGATCAAGCTGACGTCCCGGAAGATCCCCGGCAGCCACCACATGTCCTGGTCCTCGAGGTACGACCCCGACGACCACTGGTGGACCCGGACCGCCAGCACGTTCCGCCCCGGCCGCAGGGCGTCGTCAACCGCGAACTCGGCCGGCAGCCGCGAACCGCGCGTCACCCCGAGCTCGACCCCGTTCAGCCAGACGCGCGCGCACGAGTCCACCCCGTCGAACCGCAGCACCGTCGGTCCGCTCCACGATGCCGGCAGCTCGAAACACAGCCGATGATCGCCGATCGGGTTCTCGTCCGGTACGTACGGCGGATCGACCGGAAACGGATACTTCTGGTTGGTGTACTCCGGCCGCCCGAACCCGTGCAGCGGCCACGAGGAAGGGACGGGCAACCAGTCCCAGTCCGAGTCGTCGAAATCCACCGCCTCGAACCCCGCCGGAGCCACCGTCGGCGAAAACCGGAACCGCCACTGCCCGTTGAGACTCAGCCGCGGCGCCGACGACCGTACGGCGGCGCGCGCCGGCAGCACGCCGTACCCCGGACCGGGATCCTCCCAGTACTTCACCAGGCCTCCCGGATCCACACGGTCATCGGGCCGACCTGGCGGTTCGCCCACGCGAAGTACGGAATCGCGGTCAACGGACCGTCCCGCCCCGGCACCTCGACGGTGGTGACGCCGCCGAGGAGGCCGGGCCGTTCGCGCTCGGTCAACGGGCCTGCCACTACTGCGGTCGCGTCGAGGACGACGTTGGTGTCCTGCTGCTCGAAGCAGTACACCAGCGGTCCGCGTTCGATCGCGACACAGCCGCGGACCGAGTCGATCCGCTCGTCGGGAACGGTCCGCCGGGCCGCGACCGGCAGCTCGAGCACGACCTCGTCACCCACCGACCAGACGCGCCGCAGCGGACCTTCGTGCCCGTTGATCGTCAGCCGATGGCTGTCCGTCCACGACGGGATCCGCAAGCCGAGGGTCCACGGCGTCGCCGGCGACGCCGTGATCCGGACCCGGACAGTGCCGTGCCACGGATAGTCGGTCTGTACGTCGAAACCGATTGCCCCGACGCGCACCGAACCGGGCGCATAGAGCTGCAGTTGTACGCCGTCCTCGTCCGACGTGGCGATCAGCTGATCGAGCGACGACAGCGTGCGCATCACGTTCGGCGGACAGCACGCGGTATCGAACCACGGCTGCCGACCGCCGGCCGCGGAGCGCTGGTCGTCCGCGAAGGCGTTGTGTCGCACCTTGAGCGTGTTCACGTAGAAGAAGCGATCGCCGTCCAGCGACACCCCGGAGATGACCGCGTTGTAGAGCGTGCGCTCGATCAGGTCGGCGTACTTGCTCTCCCCGGTCGCGAGCAGCAGTCGCCAACTCCACTGCACCGACGCGATCGCGGCACACGTCTCGCAGTACGCCGCATCGGGTGGCAGCTCGAACGGATCGCCGAACGCTTCGCCGTACCACCTCGACCCGGCCCCGCCGGTCAGGTACAGCTGGCTCTCGACCATGGCCGCCCACGTTGCCTGCAGCGCGTCGAGCAACTCGGTGTCCCCAGTCTCCACCGCAACGTCCGTGGCGCCCGCAGCGAGGTAGAGCGCGCGCACCGCGTGCCCCGCGATCGTCCGGACGTCGCGCACCGGCAGATGGTCCTGGAAGTACGCCGGACCGTGGTGACCGGGCGGCGTCAGCAGTCCGTGCCCGCGCGCTCCGACGAAGTACGACGCGAGATCGAGGTACGACGTGGCGCCGGTCTCGCGGTACAACTCGACGAGCGCCATCTCGATCAACGGATGCCCGTCGATGCCCTCGCGCCGCCCCGGTCCGAACGTCTTGCACAAGTGGTCGGCAAACCGGCAGGCGACGTCGAGCAGTGCGCGATCCCCGGTGGCCCGGACCTGCGCCACGGCAGCCTGGAACAGGTGCCCGGCGCAGTACAGCTCATGCCCCTTCTCCAGGTCGCCGTACCGCTGACCGTTCAGCGCGAGCCGCGTGTGGGTGTTGAGGTAGCCATCGGGTTCCTGTGCCGACGCGACCAACGCGGTCGCGTCGGTCTGCCATCCGGCCAGCCGCGCGGACGGTTCACGGGCCTGCTCCCAGGCGATCGCTTCGAGCCACTTGTAGACGTCGGTGTCCGCGAACAGCTTGCCCGCGAACGTTGCGCCCGGTTGCTGTCCCGCGGCCCGGCGGAAGTTCGCCAGCGTGCCGGTTTCCTCGAGGCGTCGCGCGGCGGCCGGGATGGTGATGTCGCGGTTGACGCGCTGGCGTTCCAGCCAGAATCCGCCGTTGATGGTGGTGCTGCCGTGGGGGAGTGGGCGCAAGGGCATGGGCGCAAGGTAACCACCACCGGCAGCCTCCGGCAAGATCTCGTGCAAACGATTGCGGCTTGAAATCGCGCAGAATGCAAACGATTGCAACTTCTCCGCGTCACGCCCTTGACATCCCGTTGTCACCTCCTCGACCATGAGGCCGTCGTTCCATTCGGACTTGACTAGATATTCAGCTGCGCGATCTGTCAGCAGCCGCCCCCTGCCGAGAGCGAGGCCTGTGCGATGAGACCTGGACGAACGACCGAGACATCCCCTCCGACCCCTTCCGGGTGGTCGCGCCGTGGCTTCGTCGGCACCGGTGCGGCGGCGGTCGGCGCCGCCGCCTTCGGGATCACGCCGATGGGCGTTGCGAACGCCGCCACTGGCGCTGCGGCGGGCGACGACGATCGCTTGCCGGCGTTCCCCGGTGCCGAAGGTGCGGGCAAGTGGTCCAAGGGTGGCCGCGGCGGCAGCGTGTACGAGGTCACCACGCTGGCCGATTCCGGACCCGGGTCGCTGCGCGACGCGGTGTCGGGCTCCGACCGGACGGTCGTGTTCCGCGTCTCCGGCACGATCCAGCTGGAGTCCGGACTGAAGATCGCCGGCAACAACCTGACGATCGCCGGACAGACCGCTCCCGGTGGCGGGATCTGCGTGGCGGGCTACGGCACCAACATCGCCGGCGGTGCGCACGACATCGTGATCCGCTACCTGCGCTTCCGGCTCGGGGACGCGAACGCGGTCGCGGACGACGCGTTCAACACCAACGTGCCCGGTTCGGTGAGCCCGCAGATCCGCAACCTGATCATCGACCACTGCTCGTTCAGCTGGGCGGTCGACGAGTGCCTCTCGCCGTACGGCAACTTCGACGTCACGGTCCAGTGGTGCATCGTCGCCGAAGGCCTCGCGTTGTCGGCGCATCCGAAGAGCCGGCACGGGTACGGCGGCATCTGGGGTGGCGAGCGGAACACCTACCACCACAACCTGATCGCGCATCAGGGCGGCCGGCAGCCGCGGTTCGGGTACACCGAGGGCATCAACCTCGAGGTCGACCACTACAACAACGTGGTTTACGACCACGCGTACACCTCGGTGTACGGCGGCGAGTGGGCCAACGGCATCAACATCATGAACAACTACTACAAGCCGGGCCCGACCACGCTGGACGAGGTCGCGCCGGTGGTGGTGAGCGCGAACCGCGGCGGCCAGTGGTACATCGCCGGGAACCATGTCGACGGTCGTCCCGACGTCACCGCGCACAACCGCCGCGGTATCCGCTACCCGATCGGCGGCATCGTAGAACTCGCGCAACCGCAGCCGATCCCGGGCCGCGGTGCGGTCGAATCGGCGCGCAAGGCGTACGACGCCGTACTGGCGAACGCCGGCGCGATCCTGCCGAAGCGGGATGCGGCCGACGCCCGCGTGGTCGCCGAGGTCCGCAACGGCACCGGGCGGCTGATCAACTCGCAGAAAGAAGTCGGCGGTTTCCCGGAGTTGGTGCAGACCGAGGCGCCGGTGGACTCCGACCACGACGGCATCCCGGACTGGTGGGAGGAGGCGAACGGCCTGGACCCCAACGACCCGTCCGACGCGCAGCGGATCGCCCCGAACGGCTACACCTACCTGGAGAACTACCTCAACTCACTGGTTCCGGACCCGGTCGGCAACCCGACCGTCCGGATCACCGGCCCGGCGTACGACCAGGTGATCGCGGGCCGGACCGCGCCGACCGTGACGCTCAAGGCCGACGCCGCGCCCGCGAAGGGCGGCCGGCTCGCGAAGGTCGAGTTCTACGTCGGCGATCAGCTGGTCGGCACCGCGACCATGGCGCCGTACCAGGTCCAGTGGAAGAACGTTGCCGACGGCTCCTACTGGCTGACGGCACGAGCCACCGACGAGAACGGTACGGCGACCCAGTCGAGCGCGATCCAGGTGCACGTGAACCGCCAGACCGGATCTCCCGGCTGGACGTCCGCGTCGGTCGGCAAACCGCCGCTGCCGGGATCGGGCAACCTGGACAGCGGCGTGCTGACCATCAAGGGGTCGGGCCGCATCTACGGACGGACGAGCAACTTCCACTACGTCTACCGCAAGCTTCAGGCCGGCGGCGCCGGCGCGGTGTCGCAGCTGACCGCCCGGCTGGACAAGATCAGCAAGATCGCCAACGGCCTGACCGCGGGCCTGATGATCCGCGACTCGCTGGACCCGGCCGCCCCGTACATGTACGGCGGGATCGGCTTCGGTGTCGGCGGCGGGTACGGCACGGTCAACGACAACGCGAACGCTTCGCCGACCGCCACCGACGACGGCGGGATGAAGGCGCAGGCGATCCGGATCCAGACCCACGGTGCGGTGCCGAGTGTCGGCCCGTGGCCGTGGGACGACAGCTACCTGGACCCCGCGAAGGTGTACTGGCTTCGGCTGCTGCGGCGCGAGCGCCCGCAGGCCCGCGAAGTCGAGTTCGAGGCCTTCATCTCCACGGATCAGGTCACGTGGGACCGCTTCGGCTACGAAAAGATCATGATGCCGAGCCGGTCCTTCTACATCGGTTTCGCCATCGACGGCGGCCAGGCCGGCAACGGCCTGGTCGACTACGGGACCGCGCAGTTCAGCAACATCACGCTCGAGCAGCAGTGAGGTGGACGCCATGTCCGACAAGATTCAACGCACGATCGACCGGCGCCGGCTGCTGCAGGGCGGACTCGGCCTGCTGGCGGTCACGGCCGCCGGCGGGTGCAGCTTCTTCGACACCGCGCCCAGCGGCGGCGGCGCCCAGGCCGCCGCGACCGGCGAGAAGGAGTCGCCGATGCTGAAAGCTCTGGTGGACAAGGGATCGCTGCCCGCACTCGCGGACCGGCTGCCGAAGAATCCGCCGGTGATCACACCCGTCGAGGGCAAGGCGCAGTACGGCGGAACCTGGCGATCCGCCATGCTGACGCAGGAGGACACCCAGTGGCTGTGGTACGCGATGAACTACGAGCCGCTGGTGCGCTGGAAGCCGGACAAGACCGGCAAGCCGGGGTACGACGAGATGGAGTCGAACGCCGCCGAGTTCACCGTCGATGCCGACAGCAAGGTGTTCACCTTCACGCTGCGCGAGGGCCTGAAGTGGTCCGACGGGAAGCCGTGCACGGCCGACGACATGATGTTCACGATCCTCGAGGTGCAGTGTGACGCGGGTCTGCACCCGGACGGCATCTACGACGCGTTCCTGTCGCCGGACACGCAGAAGATCGCCACGGTGGAGAAGGTCGACGCGCGCACCGTCCGGCTGACCTACACCGCGCCGCAGCCGTCGCTGCTCGGTCAGATCGCCGACGGCATCTTCCTCCGCGAAGGCGCCTACGGGATGCTGCTGCCGAAGCACTACTTCCAGCAGTTCCACCTGAAGTACAACAAGGACGCGAATGTGCTGGCGAAGAAGGCCGGCGTCGGCAGCTGGACCGACCTGTTCAACCAGAAGCAGAACCCGTGGACGAATCCGGACCAACCGACGCTCGGACCGTGGCACGTGACCACGCCGCTCGGCAAGGGCTCCGCGGTCACCCTGACCCGGAACCCGTATTACTGGAAGGTCGACGACCAGGGGAGGCAGCTGCCGTACATCGACAGCTGCCGCGTCGAGGTCGTGCAGGACGCCCAGGTCGAGCTGCTCAAGGTGATGAACGGCGAGTTCGGCATGCAGTACCGCAACTTCGGGACACCGCAGAACAAGCCGGTCGTCGCGCAGAACCGGGAGAAGGGCAACTACCGGATCTTCGAGGTGCCGACGGTGCTGACCAACACGATGGTCATCGGCATCAACATGACGCACAAGAACCCGGCCAAGCGGACGCTGTTCGCGAACAAGGAGTTCCGGGCCGGCCTGTCGCACGCGATCAACCGCAAGGAGGTCATCGACGCGGTGTACGCGGGGCAGGGCGAGCCGTGGCAGGGCGCCCCACCGAAGGATTCGCCGTACTACAACGAGCAGCTGGCCACCCAGTTCCTGGAGTACGACGTCGCGAAGGCGAACCAGCACCTGGACGCGGCCGGCCTGACGAAGAAGTCGCCGGACGGCAAGCGGCTCGCGGCGGACGGCAAGCCGGTCTCGGTCACCGTCCTGGTCAGCGAGTCGTTCCCGGATCACGTCGAGGCGGTCGAGTTCGTCAAGAAGCGCTGGGCGGCGGTCGGGATCGAGCTACGCACGCAGGCGGTCAGCGAGGACCTGTACAAGGAACGGGTCAAGGCCAACGATCACGACGCCGGGACCTGGACCTGCGGCACCTTCGTGCTGCCGACCGGCACCGGTGGTGACCACTACTGGGTGCCCACGAACGACGGCAGCGCGCGGTACGCGATCGAGTGGGCGCAGTGGTACCAGTCCCGCGGCGAGGAAGGCACCGAGCCGCCGGCGGAGGTGCAGAAGCAGATGGAGCTGTTCACCAAGGCGCGGCAGGAGCCGGACCCGGCGAAGACGCTGGAGCTCGGCAAGGAGATCCTGCAGATCGCGGCCGACCAGTTCTACTACATCGGCATCAGCTCGGTCCCGAACACCTACGGTGTGGTGAAGAACGACTTCCACAACGTGCCCGAGACGATGATCGAGGCCGTCGCCCCGGGCATCGTCCACCCCGAGCAGTTCGCGATCGGGCAGTAATGCTGCGGTTCGTGGCCCGGCGGCTGGTCTGGATGGTGATCACGCTCGCGGCGATCTCGTTCGTCACGTTCGTGGTGATCAAGTTGCCGCCGGGCGACTACACCACCACGGTGATCGCGAACGCCGAGGCGCGCGGCCAGGACATCCCGGACTCGCAGATCGCCGAGCTGAAGCGGCACTACGGGCTCGACAAGCCGTTCCTGGTGCAGTACTTCACCTGGATCTCGGGGGTGGTGCTGCACGGTGACCTCGGGCAGTCGTTCGCCTGGAACCAGTCGGTGGCCAGCCTGATCGGCAACCGGGTGCTGCTCTCGATGGTGCTGTCGCTCGCGAGTCTGTTGTTCGTCTGGTCGATCGCGTTCCCGATCGGCATCTACAGCGCGCTGCGGCAGTACTCCGGCGGCGACTACGTGGCGTCGTTCCTCGGCTTCATCGGGATGGCCGTCCCGGAGTTCATGCTCGCGCTGGTGATGATGTACATCGGGTTCCGGTACTTCGGCCAGAGCGTCGGCGGACTGTTCTCCCCGGAGTACGCCGACGCGGCCTGGAACCTGGGCAAACTGCTCGACCTGCTGTCGCACCTGTGGATCCCGATCGTGGTGGTCGGGGTCGCCGGGACGGCGGGGCTGATCCGGATCACCCGGGCCAACCTGCTCGACGAACTCCACAAGCCGTACGTCGCGACCGCCCGGGCGAAGGGTCTGCCGGAGTGGAAGCTGTTGCTCAAGTACCCGGTCCGGATGTCGCTCAGCCCGTTCTTCAGCACCGTCGGCTGGTTGCTGCCCGGGCTGATCAGCGGCGAGACGATCGTGTCGGTCGTGATGAGCCTGCCGACCAGTGGTCCGCTGCTGCTCGGGGCGGTGAAGAGCCAGGACATGTACCTGGTCGGCAGCTTCGTGCTGATCCTCAGCACGCTCACGGTGATCGGCACGATGCTCAGCGACCTCGCACTGGCCTGGTGGGATCCGCGGATCCGCGCCCGGTTCCAGAAGGGATAGATCCGCATGGCGCAGCAGACCGAGACGATCGCTCCGGCTCCGCAGGAAGAGGTGGTCAAGAGCCTGCGGGACCACGGCGCGCTGCCGCAGTGGCGGCTGATGTGGCGGCAGTTCCGCCGGCACCGGCTGGCGCTGATCGGGTTGATCGTGCTGGTCCCGATCTACTTCGTCGCGATCTTCGCCGGGTTCTTCGCACCGGCGAACCCGGACACCGCGCACACCGCGTTGCCGTACGCCCCGCCGCAGCGGATCCACATCGACGCCGAGCACGGCATGTTCGTGTACGGGTTCTCGTCGACACGCAACGCGGAGACCTTCGAGCAGACGTTCACCGTGGATCGCTCGAAGATCGTCGACATCGGATGGTTCGTCCGCGGTGACGAGTACTCGATCCTGGGCCCGATCAAGTCCGACATCCACCTGATCGGTCCGGCGACGGCCGGCGAAGCGTTCTTCCTGGTCGGGGCGGATCACTCGGGGCGGGATCTGTTGTCCCGGCTGATCCACGGCGCCCGGGTGTCGTTGTCGATCGGTCTGGTCGGGGTGTTCGCGAGCTTCGTGCTCGGGATGCTGATCGGCGGCATCTCCGGGTACCTCGGCGGGACCACCGACAACATCATCCAGCGGGTCATCGAGTTCATCATGTCGATCCCGACGCTGCCGCTGTGGATGGCGCTGTCGGCCGCCCTGCCCGGCAGCTGGGGGCCGTTGACCAGGTATTTCGCGATCACCGTGATCCTGTCGCTGATCGGGTGGACCGGTCTGGCCCGGGACGTCCGCGGCCGGTTCCTGAGCCTGCGCGAGGAGGATTTCGTGATGGCGGCCCGGCTGGACGGGGTCGGCCGAACCGGGATCATCTTCGGGCACATGGTGCCGTCGTTCGCCAGTCACATCATCGCGTCGGTGTCGATGGCGGTGCCGCGGATGATCCTCGGCGAGACCAGCCTGTCCTTCCTCGGCCTCGGGCTGCAGCCGCCGGCGGTCAGTTGGGGGGTGCTGCTCGAGGGTGCGCAGAACGTACGCGCCATTGCCACCGCGCCCTGGCTGCTGACCCCGGGCCTCGCGGTCGTGGTCGTCGTGCTCGCCATGAACTTCGTCGGTGACGGCCTGCGCGACGCCGCCGATCCCTACAAGTAGGAGCTCCCATGCAACCGTTGTTGGAAGTCCGTGAGCTTCGGACGCATTTCGAGCTCGGGGACGGTGTGGTGAAGGCGGTCGACGGCGTCAGCCTGACCGTACGGCGCGGGCGCACGCTGGCCGTGGTCGGTGAATCGGGCTGCGGCAAGAGCGTCACCGCACGGTCGATCCTGCGCCTGGTCGAGAAGCCGGCCCGGATCGTCGGCGGCGAGGTGCTGCTGTACGACGACGCGAGCGGCGAGCCGCTGGACCTGCTCGCGGCCAAGGACAAGCGGCTGCGGCAGGTGCGCTGGGCCGACATCGCGATGGTGTTCCAGGAGCCGATGGCCTCGCTGAGCCTGGTCCACACGGTCGGCGACCAGATCGTCGAGGCCGTCCGGCTGCACGAGAACGTCGGCAAGCAGGCCGCGCGGGAGCGGGCGATCGAGATGCTGCAACGCGTCGGCATCCCCGATCCGCAGCGCCGGGTCGACTCGTACCCGTTCGAGCTCAGCGGCGGGATGCGGCAGCGCGCGATGATCGCGATGGCGCTGTCCTGCCGTCCGCGGTTGCTGATCGCCGACGAGCCGACGACCGCGCTCGACGTCACCACGCAGGCGCAGATCCTGGACCTGCTCCAGGATCTGCAGCAGGAGCTGGGGATGGCGATCATGCTGATCACGCACGACCTCGGCGTCGCGGCGCAGGTCGCGGACGAGGTCGCGGTGATGTACCTCGGCGAAGTGGTGGAACAGGGGCCCGCGTCCGCCGTACTGAGTCGGCCGAAGCACCCGTACACGCAGGCGCTGGTGCGCTCGGTGCCGCGGCTCGGCCTGCGCGGGCGGGAGCGGCTGGTCGCGGTGCGGGGGACCGTGCCGCCGCCGTACGAGCGTCCGTCGGGCTGCCGTTTCCACCCGCGCTGCGACGCATTCATGGCCGGCACCTGCGACACCACGGTCCCGGCCCGGGTCCGCAGCGACGGGATCGATGTCGCGTGCCTGCTGTACGGCGAGGAGGGGCGATGAATCTGCTCGAGACCCGTGAGCTGTCCATGCACTTCCCGATGCACGGCGGGTTCTTCGGACGCAACCGCGGGGTCGTGAAGGCGGTCGACGGTGTCGACCTGTCGATCGGCGCCGGCCGGACGCTCGGGCTCGTCGGCGAGTCGGGGTGCGGCAAGACCACGCTCGGTCGCTGCATCGTCCGGGCGTACGAGCCGACCGCGGGCAGCATCATGTTCGACGGTGTCGACCTGGCGCCGTTGAGCGAGAAGGAGTTGAAGCCGTACCGTGCGCAGGTCCGGCTGATCTTCCAGGACCCGCACTCGTCCCTCGATCCGCGCAAGACGCTGCGCGACATCATCGCCGAGCCGTTGAAGGTCCAGGAGGCGGGTTCACGCGACGAGATCGACGACCGGGTCGCCGCGCTGCTGCGTCGCGTCGGGCTACGGGCGGAGTACGCGCACCGCTACCCGCACGCGTTCAGCGGCGGCGAGCGGCAGCGGGTGGTGATCGCGCGGGCGCTGGCGACCGAGCCGCGGCTGGTGGTCGCCGACGAGGCCGTCAGTGCGCTCGACGTGTCGGTCCGGGCGCAGATCCTGAACCTGCTGCGCGACCTGCAGGAGGAGTCCGGGCTGACCTACCTGTTCGTCTCCCACGATCTGGGCATCGTCGAGCACGTCGCCGACGACGTCGCGGTGATGTATGTCGGCAAGCTCGTCGAGAGCGGCTCGACCGAGCAGCTGTACGCCAAGCCCTTGCACCCGTACACCGAGGCGCTGCTGAGCGCCGTACCGGATCCGGATCCGGCGTCGCGCGGTCTGCGCGAGCGGATCAAGCTGCGCGGTGAGATCGCGGATCCGTCGAAGGTGCCGGCCGGCTGCCCGTTCCATCCGCGGTGCGGGTACGCCGAGCAGCGGTGTGCGACCGAAGTCCCACAGCTGCGCGAGCTCGGCGGCCGCAAAGTCGCGTGCCACCTCGCCGAACAGCTGGACCTGAAGGGTGTCCTCGCGGACACCACCGCCCCGTGAGAAAGGTCCGTCCATGTCCGAAGGAAATCTGTCCCGTCGTGGTCTGTTGCGCAACGGCGCACTGATCGGCGGCCTGGCCGCGTTCGGCGGCGCGCTGCAGAGCACGGTGCAGGCCACGCCCGCCGCGGCCGGTTCGACGACCGCTGTCCCGCGCGCCGGTGCGCGGTCGGCGGCCGGTGTGGTGGAGATTCCGAACAAGTACGGCAAACCGTTCTCGGTGGCCGACGACGAACTGTTCGTGTTCGCGGCGAACTTCAAACCGTTCGAGCTCGGCGGTGACGACGACGGCCGCGAGGCGACCCGGTTCTTCGACGCGGTGTTCGGGGACGCGATCCGGGCGAAGTTCCCGGACGTCAAGCTGAAGTACGCGACCTGGGACTACCCGATCCGCTACGAGGACATCGCCAAGGCCGGCCGGGTGCCGGACCTGATTCTGGAGGACCCGCGGCTGCGGATCGACCGAGATCTCGAACCGCTTGGCTGGACCCAGGACATCACGGCGCTGGTGCAGGGCGCCGGGATCGACCTGAACGCCCTGAACCGCGGCGCGGTCGAGCAGATCAGGTCCCGCTCCGACGGCGGACTGTACGGCGTCCCGCTGTGGATCGACGAGAGCCTGCTGTTCTACAACAAGCTGATCTTCGACAAGTTCGGCGTGCGGTACCCCTCGGTGGGTTCGACGTACGACGAGATCTACCGGCTCGCGCAGAAACTCACGCGGCAGGTCGGGATCGACCACTACAAGGGCTACATGCAGCACCCGGACAACTATCTGGCGATGAACCAGCTGGGGCTGTACCCGTTCGTGCCCGGCGACAGCGAGCAGCCGGCACCCGAGGACGTACGGGTCAACCTGACCAGCGCGGAGTGGAAGCAGGTCGCGAACAACCTGTACCGCTTCCTGATGATCCCGCGGAACAACTTCACCACGGTGGACGACTTCTTCAAGGGCGACATGAGCTTCCCCGGCCATCTCGCGATGGCGGTGAACAACCTGTCGAAGCTCAACGCCTACGCGCTCAGCCCGTACTACGTCGAGGAGGACGACGCCGAGCAGTTCGCCGAGTGGGCGAAGAGCGTCAAGATCGGCGTCACCTCGATGCCGGTGCTGTCCCGCGGCTCGACGACGATCTACCAGCCGGACACCCGGGCGGCATTCATCCCACCGCAGTCGCAGCACCAGGCGCAGGCGCTGGACGTGGTCAAGTACCTGGTCTCGGAGGAGATGCAGACGCGGATCTCGTCGTACGGCATGAAGTCCGTGCTCAAGACCGACGCCGTCGTGGACGCGTTCGGTACGGCGATCCCGGAGCTGGCGAACATCGACACGTCGGCCGTGTACTGGGGGGAGAACGCGGTGATCAAGAACTACCGGAACACGGAGTTCTGGGACATCCCGCTGTACAAGGTGTTCCGGCAGCACGTCCTGAAGGACGGCATGGACGTCGACTCGTCGCTGCTGGTCACCGAGACCCAGGACGTCCCCGACTACATCCAGGCGCAGGTCGCGCGCGGGCTGACCTGGTGACCGAGCCGATGACGACCGATCCGAGGTTCGACGGCCGCATCCGCGACGACGCGGCCCTGCTGCCCACGATCCATCCTGGCGACAGCCACGCCGCGACGCTGGTCGAGACCGCGGCCGGTGACCTGCTGTGTGCCTGGTTCAACGGACCGGGGGAGGGCGAACCGGACACCAACATCGTGCTGTCCCGCCTCCCCGCGGGGTCCGGCACCTGGCAGCCGCCGGCCCAACTGTCCAGCGATCCGCGCCGCTCCGAGCAGAATCCGCTGCTGTTCGTCACGCCGGAGGACGACATCTGGCTGCTGCACACATCGAACGAGCCCCATGACCAGTCGACGTCGCGGGTGATCCGGCGGATTTCGCGGGACGGGGGGATCAGCTGGGACCGCAGCGAGGTGTTGTTCGACCACCTCGGCAGCTTCATCCGCAACCCGGTCGTGGTGTTGAGCAACGGTGACTGGTTGCTGCCGGCGTACGACTGTGACAGGACCGCCGAACGGACGGTGCTGAAGCTGAGCACCGACCGCGGCGAGACCTGGTCGACCGTCGAGGTGCCGGACGCGGTCGGGCAGGTGCAGATGAGCATCGTCGAGCTGACGCCCGGCGAGCTCGTCGGGTACTTCCGCAGCCGGGCCGCCGACCGCATCCATCGGTCGGTGTCGAAGGACAACGGCCGCACCTGGACCTCCCCGGAGCGGACCGCGCTGCCGAACAACAACTCCGCGATCCAGGCGCTGCGGCTGGCCGACGGTCGCCTGGTGATGGTGTTCAACGACTCGTCGGCCGAGCGGGACCAGTTCCGCTGGGTCGACGACGGGCAGGGCGGCGTCCGGCGCAAGACGCTGCGCACCCCGTTGACGCTGGCGATGTCGGAGGACGACGGTGCGAGCTGGCCGTACTGGCGGAACCTGCAGGTGCAGGACGAGGAGTACCGCGAGAACGAGTTCGGCTACTCGTACCCGACGCTGCTGCAGACCCGGGACGGCCGGCTGCACGTCGCGTACTCGTACCTGCGCAAGACCATCAAGCACGTGATCTTGGCGCCCGAATGGATCCAGGCAGGAGACCGACTGCCATGACGATCGAGAAGTGGGGCCTGCACGAGCTCACCCTGACCGGCCCGTCCGGCACTGCTGGGGGCAACCCGTTCGCGGACGTCGAGTTCCAGGTCACCTACCAGTACCGGAACCGGAGGGTGACCGTCGACGGCTTCTACGACGGGGACGGGACCTACCGGGCCCGGTTCTCCCCGGACCGCGAGGGTGAGTGGTCGTACCTGACATCCAGCTCGGCCGCCGAACTCGACGGCCACCGCGGAGTGTTCGAGTGCGTGCCGCCGGCCCCCGGGAACCACGGTCCGGTCGGGGTGCTCGGCAGGCACCACTTCTGCTACGCCGACGGCACGCGGTACGACTGCATCGGGACGACCTGCTACCACTGGACCTACGAGTCCAAGGACCTGCAGGAACTCACGCTCGCATCGTTGCGCGCGGCACCGTTCGACAAGGTCCGGATGTGTCTGCTGCCGACGGACGGGATGCGCCCCGAGCGCACCCCGTTCGCCGGGGCGGCACCTGGTGCGGTCGATGTCGAGCGGTACGACCCCGACTTCTTCCGGCAGTTCGAGAGCCGGGTCGCGGAGCTGCTCGCCCTCGGCATCCAGGCCGACCTGATCCTGTTCCATCCCTACGACCGAGGTGTGTGGGGTTTCGACCGGATGACGCCCGCGCAGGACGCCGCCTACCTGCGGTACGTCGTCGCGCGCCTGGCGGCGTACCGGAACGTCTGGTGGTCGCTGTCGAACGAGTACGACTTCAACCACGAGAAGACGATCGCGGACTGGGATCGGCTGTTGCAGCTGGTGCAGCGGTACGACCCGTACCAGCGGCTGCGGTCGATCCACAACGGCACGAAGATGTACGAGGTCTTCACGCCGTACGACTTCGGCAAGCCGTGGATCACGCATCAGAGCGTGCAGCACTGGGACGGCGCCGAGACGGCAACGTGGCGGGACTGCCCGAAGCCGGTGGTGATCGACGAGATCGGCTACGAGGGCAACGCCGGCCGCCGCTGGGGGAACTTGACCGCGGACGAGTTGGTGCACCGGTGCTGGCAAGGCATGGCGCTCGGCGGGTACGTCGGGCACGGCGAATCGTTCGTCGATCGGGAGACGCGCGCGTGGATCTCCGTCGGCGGACGGCTGTACGGCGAGAGTCCGGAGCGGATCGACTTCTTGCGCGGTGTCTTCGCCGGACTGCCCCGACGACCGGACGGCGAGATCGACCGCGAGCGCTGCGTCCTGCACTACCTGGGCGATCGGCAGCCGGCCGCGGTCGAGTTGGCGTTGCCGGACGGCGATCCGTTCCAGTTCGACCTGATCGACACGCGCGCGATGACCATCACGCCGCTGTCGGAGTACTCCGGGCCGAGCCGCATCCCGCTGCCGGCCACGCCGTACCTCGCACTGAGAGGCACCCGATGACGTCAGTAGCTCGCTGGGACGTTCTGGAACTGCCGGTCGCCGGTCCCACCACTGCCCACTTCCGGCACGCGACCGGCGCGTCGGCTTGGGTCGAATCCTTCCGCTCTGGCGACGGCTGGCTCATCAGGTTCAGCCCGGACCTCGAGGGGCGTTGGACGTACGACGGTGGTGAGGTGGAATGCACGCCTGCCACGTCCCACGGACCGGTGCGCCGCGCGGGGACGACGGTTCGCTGGGCCGACGGCACGCCGTACCATCCGCTGACCACCGAATGGTTCGGCCGACCGGACCAGTGGCCGGCTGCTCGCGCCGCGCTCACGGCCTCGTCGTTCAACCGGGTGCGGCTGCGAGCGTCCGAGGCCCTGGAGCAACAGGTGCACGACCTGCTGGCTGCTGACATGGTTGCGGACGTCCTGCTTCCCGACGATGAGGACGTGATACGGCACGTGGTCGTCCGGCTGGCCGCGTACCGCAACATCACCTGGTGCCTGGAGTCTGGCTCGCGCGCGCCGGCCGAGCTGATCGCCGAACTGGACCACGGCCACCATCTGATCTCGTTGCATGAGGCAACCGATCCGGGACCGCCGTGGCTGACCCATCTCAGTGTGCGGCTGGAGAACCTGCGCGCCGTCTCGGCCTTGCGCCGCGACCACGCAAAGCCGGTGTTCGTCGACGCCTGCGGGCGCGAGGGCGACGGTACGACGCCCGACACCAGCCTCCGGCCGGAGGAACTGCTGACGCGCATCTGGGAGGGCACGGTCCGCGGCGCATACGTCACGCACGGAGAGTGGTACGTCGAAGCGCCCTGGTCCGGCGGCGGGAGCCGGCCGACGGGGGTGGTCGCGCAGCGGCTGCGACTGCTGCGGGAAGTGCTCGACGAGCTTCCGGACGGTGCCGAGCCGATCGACGACTACCGCGACGCACCCACCCTCGCGGTGCCGGGGACCTACTACCTGCAGTACCTCGGCGAGCATCAATTCCCCGACCGTACGTTCACGCTCCCGAAGGGGGTGTACGACGTCGACGTGCTCGACGTCTGGAACCACACGGTCCGCCGGACCCGGGAAACCGTCTCGGACACGCTGACGGTGCGGCTGCCGGGAGCGCAGTACCAGGCCATCCAGATCCGCCGGGCCTGCTGATGCCCGCGCTCACCTCGGGTCCGCGGCAGGCCGAGCTCCGACGAACGCCGGACGGCGTCGTCCTGCACCTCGGGCTCGTGGCGGGACCGGTGTATCTGGAACGCCCAGTGGCCGACCTGCTGACTTACTCGATCGGACGTCCGTGGCAGGTGGCTGCGCCGGACCCGGACGGGTTCTGGATATCCCGGCGTCCAGGCGAGCATCGGGCCGGCTGCCGGACCGGACCGCTGGCGGTCGAGTTCCGGTTGGCCTTCGACGAGGGCGATCGCCTGCGACTCGACCTCAGTTGGCGCAACACGAGCCGGCGCCGGCTCGCCGACCTTGCCGTCGGGGTGCTGCTCGACCTCGGGCGGGTGAAGGACAGCCAGTTGACCGTCCCGGGCCTGATCTACAACGACAACCCGTCCGCCGACCCGGCCCGGCCCGTTCCGCGGGTCGGGCACACACCCGGCGGGGGATTCGTCGCCGAGGAGGATCGGCTGCCGATCCCCGGCGTCAACCTGGAATGGCGCGAGGGCCGTGATCGCCGGCAGCTGTCGGTCTTCTCCCGGCCACAGGCGCGGCGCTCGGCGGACGGGCAGGTCCGGTACGGCTCGCTCGGTGTGATCCGGCAGGACGGACCTGTCGTCGCGGCCCTGAGCGGCGTACTGATGTTCGACGGCAAGCAGGACGTCCGGTACGTCAGCAAGGCGGCGACTGAGGCCACCGACGACGGGTACCTGACGTTGCGGCCGGGTGAGGTCTACACGCAGCAGTTGGTGCTCGACTGGGGACCGCAGAGGATTCGCGGTCATGCATTCCGTGAATTGGTTGCCGGCGGCCGGGCGCTGTTCGCCGAGCCAGGTGCGAGCGCGCTGACGACGGCCGAGCTCGTCGCACTCAAGACAGTTGCCCTCGACAACAGGTGGTATCAGGCCGGGACCGTTGCCGGGTACACCAAGTTCAGCGAGATCCCGGGCAACGGGCCGCGCAAGACGGCGCACTTCCTGTACGGCTGGACCGGTCAGGGGCTGAAGCTGGCCTGGTGCGACGCACAGCTCGGCTTCACCGCCGGCGACCGGTTGCGGATCGATCGCTGCCGCGCGGCCGTCGAGTTCTACCTGGGCGGCAGCTCGACGCCGACGCCTGGCTTGCGGCACAACGCCTACCAGGTGACGACGCGCCGCTGGACAAGCTTTCGGACCGGCAGCCGCCCGATGATCGCGAGTCGCGCGTACGGCGAGACGCTCAGCGACCTGGCTGACATCGTCGCGCTGTTCCGCCGCCACGGCGAGCCCGTGCCGCCGTCCTGGCCGGCCGCACTCACCGAGGCCGCGGCGTTCCTGCGGCGTTCCCAACTGCCGGACGGGACGTTCCCGATCGGCTGGCGGCTCGACGGCACGCCCGCATCGACGGCGATCTCCGCTGCCGGTCTTCCGTGTGTGCTGGCGGCTTTGAAAACCGCCGACGTCCTCGACGCCGACGATCTGTTGGCCGAGGCAACCACCTGGATGTCGCGGTACCACGACCAGCACGCGCGGACGTTCGACCGGCCGTTCGCGCGCTCGACGCTGGACGCGGCCTGCGAGGACAAGGAGGCCGGCATGTATTACTTCATGGCGGCCTACGAGCTGTTCCGCCGCACCGGCGATCCGCTGTACGCCTCCTGGTGTGAGGTGGCGGCCGACTGGTTGCTGACCTGGGTGTACGTCTGGTCGCCGGAACAGGACGAAGGTACGCCACTTCACCGGTCCGGCTTCAACGCGATCGGCTGGCCGTCGGTGTCGGTCCAGAATCACCACCTCGACGTGTTCTTCCCGACGTACGAACTGCTGTCCTTCGGCCTCCTCAGCGGCCGGCCGCACTATGCGGACGCGGCACGGACGACGTTGCACGCCCTCACGCAGGGCGTCGCGGTGAGTCCGGGCGATTGGGACTTCCCACTGCCGGGCGAGCAGGGCGAGGCGGTCTTCCAGACGTACTGGCAGCGCCGGGGCCACACCAACACGTGGAACCCGAGCTGGGTGATCGCGGTCCCACTGGCCAACGCGTTGCGGATTCAGGCCGATGGCTGACTACGTCATCACCGACTACGGAGCAGCTGCCGGCATCGACAGTACGGTGGCGATCGCGAAGGCGGTCGAGGCGTGCGCACTGACCGGTGGACGGGTCGTCGTACCTGAAGGCTCGTTCTTGACCGGACCGATCCGGCTGCGCAGCAACGTCGAGCTGCACGTGTCGGCCGGCGCGATACTGCGCTTCCTGACCGACGCGTCGGCGTACCCGATCGTGCGGACGCGCTGGCAGGGGATCGAGTGCTTCAGCAACTCGCCGCTGATCTACGCCCACGACGAGACCGACGTCGCGGTCACCGGCACCGGGACACTGGACGGCGGTGCGAGTACGGCGAACTGGTGGAGCAGCACGAAGCCGCGCGCGGACTGGGAGCGGCTGCTGCGGATGGTGGCCGACGACGTACCGGTCGAGCAGCGTGTGTTTCCGCCGGGGCACGGGTTCCGCCCGAGCTTCATCCAGCCGTATGCGTGCCGCCGGGTCCGGATCGAGGACGTGCGCATCGTGGACGCACCGATGTGGGTGGTGCATCCGGTGTACTGCAGCGAGGTCCTGGTGCGCGGCATCACCGTGCACTCGCTCGGCCCGAACAACGACGGCTGCAACCCGGACTCGTGTACCGATGTCGTCATCACGGGGTGCTCGTTCAGCACCGGCGACGACTGCATCGCGATCAAGTCGGGGCGAGACGACGACGGGCGTCGCGTGGGACGCCCGTCGCGCAACATCCTGGTCGAGTCCTGCCGGTTCACGGCGGGCCACGGCGCGCTGACGATCGGCAGCGAGGTCTCCGGCGGCGTCCAGAACGTCCAGGCGCGCGAGCTGCACATCACCGGGTCCGCGGTCGACTACGCGATCCGGATCAAGACCAACTCCGAGCGCGGCGGTCTGATCGAGGACGTCACGGCGTCCGACATCACGGTCGACGCCGTCACCACGTCCGCGGTCTTCGTCACCACCCGGCACGCGGAGCCGGACCAGTTCGGCGGCCACGCTCCCGTCGTCCGCAACCTCACCGTCAGCAACCTGACGGTGGGATCCGCACCGGCCCACGACAACGGAGGGTTCCCATCGTGATGCTTCCGGCGACGCTGCTGCTCGAGGAACGGGCGGCGCTGGCCATGAACGCGGTCACCGGTCTGGCCGACGACGACCGGGACGGCATCCCGTTCTTCAGCGCGAACCTGCTGGTCCGGCCGGCGCGGATGGATCACGGCGACTGGGACTACGGCTCCAGCCACGGCCGGCTCACCGACGCTGCCCTGCTGGCCCGGCAGATGACCGGCGGCAAGGACTGGGACGCGCGGTGGACCACGATCGCGGACGGCTACCGGCAGCGGCTCTTCACGTTCCTCGGCGAGGACGGCCTGACGTATCGGCAGACCCATCCGAAGGGACACTGGCTGCCCAACGCCAACCTGATCGACCAGCGCGCCACCCTGCTCGCGCTGACCACCGCGGTCGTCGCCGAAGACGACCCGCGGGCACGACGGGCCGCGGACCGGCAGGTGGCGGCTTTGAAGCGCATCGCGATCAAGGAGCGCGACGTCTGGTTCTACCCGGCGTCGGAGTACACGAAGACCGGCTGGCCGTCGTCGAACGCGATCGACCTGCACCTCGCGCCGGACCCCGCGTCGTTCTCCGGCCGCCTGATCATGCCGCTGCTGCGCTATCACCAGGCGACCGGCAACATCGATGCGCTGGAGCTGTGCGAGTGGTTCGCCCGGCTGATCGTCGAGAAGAGCGGCGTCTTCAACGAGGACGGCAGCTTCAACGCGGCCCGCGCGTACCGCAGTGGTCACTTCCACACCCGCGTCGGCACGCTGGAAGGTCTGGCGCGCCTGGCCCGGCACACCGGCGATCACGGTCTGACGGAGTTCGTGCGCCGCAGCTACGACTGGGTGCTCGGCGAAGCGACCGGCTTCGGCTGGACGCCGGGTGACCTGGCCGATCAGCAGTACGAACACGAGACGTGTTCGCTGGTCGATCTGATCGGTTTGGGTGCGACTCTCGCCGGGAGCGGCCGCACGCAGTACTGGGCCGTCGTCGAACGTTTCGTGCGCAACCACCTGGCCGCGTCACAGTTGCAGGACGTCAGTTGGGTCGAGTCGGCGCCGGATCGCTCTCAGGACGAGCCGGGCTGGCGAACCTACGCGAACGTGGGGGAGCGCGTGCTGGGCGCGTTCTGCGGGTACGGCGCTCCCAACGACTACGTGTCCGACGTGCCGCTCGGCCGCGGGCACACGAACGACGTCCAGGCCTGCTGCGTCGGGTCCGGGGTTCGCGGGCTGTTCTGGGCCTGGAACAACATCGTCACCGCCGACCGCGGCGTGACCCGCGTGAACCTGCTGCTGACCCGCGGGCAGCACGCGGTCGACGTGATCAGCCACCTACCGGTCGAAGGCACCGTCGAATTGCTGGTCAACGAGCCGATGGACGAGCTGCGGGTCCGGATCCCCGAGTGGGCCGGTTACGCCCGGCTGCGGCTCCGGCGCGGCCAGAGTGAGCGCAGCGGTGCCGAGCGGATCTGGGCTCCCGACGGCTACCTGTCGATCCCGAAGCCGCGGCCGGGCGAGCGCATCACGGTGACGTTCCCGATGGTGGAGCAGACCACCGTCGAGACCGCGGCCGGCAGCGAGTTCCGGACGCGCTGGCGCGGTGACGACGTGATCGCGATCGATCCGCCGGGGACGTCGCGCCCGATGTACGGCGACCGCCCCGAGCATGCCGGCGGTGTCCGTGAGTACGAACTCCATCGACCCGAAACGGAGTGGTCCTGGTGACAACCGAACCTGAGTGGGTGCTGGCCGAACCGCCCGCGGCGGCAGCACTGACGGCGTACGACCTGCGCTGTGAGCATCGGGTCGGGCCGATCGGCATCGGTACGGCGCGACCACGGCTGAGCTGGCGCCTGGCGTCGCCGATCCGCGGTGACCGCCAGGACGCGTTCCGCGTGCAGCTGCTGCGCGACGGCGTACAGGTGTGGGACAGCGGATGGCGGACCGAGCCGAACACGTACCTCGACCACGGCGGCGCACCACTGACGTCGCAGACCGACTACGTGTGGCAGTTGTCGATCCGTGATGCCCGCGGCGTGGTGTCCACGGCGGAGTCGACGTTCGCGACCGGGCTGTTCCACGACGACGAGTGGGAAGCGCACTGGATCGAGCACGACTACGAGACCGATCCGTACTTCGAGCCGCCGGTCGACCGCGCCGAGCCGCGAACGGTGCGGCAGGCAACCATCGCTCCGCCGCGCTACTACCGGCGGTCCTTCGAGCTGACGCAGCCTGTCCGGCGCGCCCGGGTCTACGTGACGGCCCACGGGCTGTACCAGTTCAGCGCGAACGGGCAGCGGGTCGGCGTCGACGAGCTGACGCCGGGATGGACCGACTACCGCGCGCGCGTCACCTACCAGGCCTACGACGTGACCGGCCTGCTCCGCGAGGGCGAGAACGTGATCGGCGCGATCCTCGGTGAGGGCTGGTGGTCCGGGTACGTCGGCTGGGACACGCGCAGTCACGCGCACCACTACGGCAAGAAGCCGCAGTTGCTCGCGCAGCTGGTCGTCGATCATCCCGACGGTTCGCGAACTGTGGTTGCCACCGACAACCGCTGGGTCGAGCACGTCGGGCCGATCCGGTTCGCGGACCTGCTGATGGGGGAATCGTACGACGCCCGGCTCGAACTGGACGGCTGGTCGAGCCCGGGGTACGACGCGAGCGACTGGGCGCCGGCCGGTGACGTCGGCGGCGACGTGTCGACGGTGATCGCCTCGACGACCGAGCCGGTCCGCGTGACGTCCGTCCTCCCGGCCGTCGAGGTGACGACGCTGGGGGCCGGCCGGTTCATCGTGGACCTGGGACAGAACCTGGCCGGCCGGGTTCGGCTCCGGGTGCGTGGGGCCGAGGCGGGTGATCGGATCCGGCTGCGGCACGGGGAGATGCTCCAGGCCGACGGCGAGCTCTACACGGCCAATCTGCGGACCGCCGACGCGACGGACTACTTCGTCAGCGCCGGCGTCGACGTGGAGTACTTCGAGCCGATCTTCACCGTGCACGGCTTCCGGTACGTCGAGATCGACGGGTATCCGGGCGACTTGACCGCCGAGGACGTCGTGGGCCGCGTGCTGCATTCGGACACGCCGGTGGCCGGCCGCTTCGACTGCTCGGACCCCGGAGTGAACCAGCTGCTCAGCAACATCCGGTGGGGCCAGCGGGGCAACTTCGTCAGCGTGCCGACCGACTGCCCGCAACGCGACGAGCGGCTCGGCTGGACCGCGGACGCGCAGATCTTCCTGCCGACCGCCGCGTACCAGGCCGACGTGCTGACCTTCTTCGAGAACTGGCTGGCCGACCTCGCGGTGGCGCAGACCTCCGAAGGCGCGATCCCGGACGTGATCCCGCACGTCATCACCGGTCGGCACGGGACGCCGGCCTGGGCGGACGCGGCCACGATCGTGCCGTGGACCCTGTACCGCATCTACGGCGACGAGCGCGTACTGCGGTCCGCCTGGCCGGTGATGCGCCGCTGGGTCGATTACGTGCACCGGGCGAATCCCGATCTGATCTGGCGCAACCGGACGAGTGGTCATTACGGCGACTGGCTGCAGGTCGGCGTACGAACGGATCGGGATGTGCTCGCGACGGCGTACTTCGCACGGAGCGTCGAGTTCACGGCGGCAGCGGCTCGGGTGCTGGGGTACGTGGACGAGGCGGCGGCGTACGGCGAGTTGTGGGAGCGGATCGCGGCGGCGTTCGTGGCCGAGTTCGTGGATGCCGAGGGCAAGGTTCGCGGTGACACGCAGACCGGGTACCTGCTGCCGTTGGCGTTCGGACTGCTGCCCGTGTCGGCCGAGCAGGTCGCGGTGAAGCATCTGGTGACCGATCTCGAGCGGCGCGATCGGTCCCTGACCACCGGATTCGCGGGCGTCGCGTTGCTGTGCCCGATCCTGACCCGGTACGGGTACTCCGAGCTCGCGTACGACCTGTTGCACGACGATCGGTATCCGTCGTGGGGGTACTCGATCAAGCACGGCGCGACCACGATCTGGGAGCGGTGGGACGGGTGGACCGAGGAGAACGGGTTCGGTCCGGTCGCGATGAACTCGTTCAACCACTACTCGCTCGGGTCGGTGGGCGAGTGGCTGTACGCCGATGTCGCGGGTATCAGCCAGGCGCCGGACTCGGTCGGCTTCGGCTCGGTGGTGATCAGACCGACTCCCGGCGGCCGTCTGACCTGGGCCGAAGCCGCGTACGACACGCCGACCGGGCGCATCAGCACTCGCTGGTCGGTTGCTGACGCGACGTTCGCTCTGGACGTGACCGTCCCACCGAACACCGAAGCCACCATCCACCTGCCGGCCGGCACTGCCCTCGAGTCCGGCCGCCCGCTGTCCGACGCCGAGGGTGTGACGCCCCTGGAGTCCGAACCGAACGTCACCTGCCGGGTCACGTCTGGCAGCTACCACTTCACCAGCCCCGTCAGCGCGAGCGGCGAGATCCCCAGTTAGCGCGAGGAGCCCCATGCGAATCCGCCCCCTGAGCTTGTTTCTGAGTCTGTGCCTGGCTGTGCTCGCCGGAGCTTCGCTGCCGGCCACTGCCTTGTCCCCGAGCAGCGCCGTCGCAGCGGCCGCGGCGAATCCCGCCACCTACGGACCGTTCGACCCACGCGTCGAGCTCGACGGCCATTGGGGTCGCGACGACGACGTGGCGATCACCGTGAACTCCGGCTCGACCGCCCGCTTCCGGTTCACCGGATCGCATCTCGGCGGCCTGTTCGACACCGCATCGATCACCGTGCCGGCCCAGCTGTCCGTGTCGATCGACGGGGCCGCGCCGACAGTGCACTTGGTCGACGCCGGCCACAAGGTGTTCGCCGGCAACCTCGATCCGGCGGTGGCGCACACCGCCGAGATCGCGGTGAAGGACGTGAACGAGTACGAGAACCGGTGGAACCTGCCGCTGCAGAGCGGCGTGGTGTGGGAGAAGATCGAGCTTGCGCCTGGTGCGAAGCTGATCCCGCTGCCGACCACGACCGAGCGCCGCATCGAGTTCTACGGCGACTCGATCACCCAGGGTGTGATGGCACTGTGCCCCGAGCTCGGCAGCGACTGCGCGGACGGCACCAAGGCGTACCCGCACCTGGTCGGCGCGGCGTTCGGTGCCGACACCAACCAGGTCGGCTTCGGCAAGCAGGGCATCCTGCAACCCGGCCACGGCAACGTCGGCACGGCCGAGGAGTCGTACGGCCGGCATCTGGCCGGCTTCCCCGCCACCGGGTTCGACCCGGGCGCGATCGTCGTCAACTTCGGCACGAACGACGCGGCGTACAGCAGCGCCGAGTTCACCCCGGCGTACCTGCGGTACCTGCGCATGGTCCGTGCAGCCGAACCGCAGGCACTGATCGTTGCCCTCCGCCCCTTCAACGGCACGCACGCCGACGACATCAAGACCGCCGTCACCGCCGTGAAGGACCGCAGGATCGTGTACGTCGACACGACCGGCTGGCTCGGCCCGGACGACTTCAACGGCACCACGCATCCGAACATCCGCGGCCACCAGGTCGCCGCCGCCGAAATGACGGCGGTCCTCGAACGCCTGACGGGCTGGCGAGGCTCCCGGCCCGGCGACGCGACCCGGCCCACGCTGTCCCCGAGCGGTCCCGCCGATGCGACCTGCACGGACACCCCGCTGACGATGACCTTCCCGGGCCCCGTGCGCTTGGGCACCAACGGCAAGCTCCGGATCCACGCCGCGAACGGCGCGGTCGTCGACACGATCGACCTCGCGGACCTCACGACGTACCAGCGAACCGTCGGCGACGCGCGCACCGACTTCGACCAGCTCCACGTCTGGATGTACCAGGCCGTCATCGTCGACGGCCGCACGGTCACGATCCATCCGCATCACCGGCTGGCCCCCGGCCAGGTGTACTCCGTGACCGTCGACCCCGGTTTCGTCGTCGGCAACCCGGGCATCACGAACTGGCGCATCCGCACCCGACACGACCCCAAGACCGACACGAAGCTGCACGTCGACGGTCGCGGTGGCGGAGATTTCTGCACTGTCCAAGCGGCGATCGACTTCGTGGCTGCAGGGCACAAGGCGACGATCGACGTCGCGGCCGGGCGGTACCGCGAGCTGGTCTGGGTGCCACCCACCAAACCGGGCCTGACCATTCGCGGCGCCGGCGCCCACCGCACGACAATTGGATACCCCAACAACAACCTGCTGAACGGCGACTCCGCGATGGGCAGCGTGCCCGAGGAGCAGTCGTTCTGTCAGCGCCGCGTGATCCCGCAATCGGACCGGTTCAACTGCTGGCGCGCCGCGATGGCGGCGTTCGCGGACGACTTCACGATGACGGACCTGACCGTGCAGAACCTCACGCCGTACCGCGGCTCGCAGGCGGAGGCGTTCTTCGGCAACGGCGACCGGATCGTACTCGCACGGGTCCGCATCGTCGGGTACCAGGACAGCCTGCGCCTGCAGGGCAAGGCCTTCGTGACCGACAGCTTCGTCGAGGGTGACGTGGACTTCGTCTGGGGGACCGGTGGTGTGTTCATGCAGGACTCGGAGCTGAAGGCACTGCACGAGGGCTACTACAACCAGGTCCGCAACATCGACGACGGCCCCGGCAACATCTTCGTCCGCGTCCGGTTGACCCGCGCGCCCGAGGTGCCCGACGACAGCGTGTTCCTGGCCCGGGCCGAGCTGAGCAGGTTCCCGACCAGTCAGGCCGTCTTCATCGACTCGGCGATGGACGATCACGTCAAGCAGACCGGCTGGCAGATCACCAGCCCCAACGACTGTGCGGCCGCCCCGCAGCTCCGGTTCTGGGAGTACCGCAGCACCGACCTGGCCGGCCGTCCGCTCGACATCAGCGCACGACTCACGTGCTCCCGGCAGCTCGGCGACGAGGAGGCCACGCGGCTGCGCGACCCGTCGCTCGTGTTCGGCGGATGGCACCCGGTCGTACCCCGCCCCGAAAGGTGATCCATGATGAACAACGTCAACCGTCGCGCCGTCCTCGGAGGTGCCTTCGCCGTGACCGTCGGTTCCGCCACCGGCTGGCCCACTCCTGCCGCCGCCTCGACCGTTCCGACTGCTCAGGCCGCTGAGGTTCCGGCTGCTGAGGTTCCGGCCGGGGGAGTGCGCCCGCACCCGGCGCCGCGGCCGGTCGCGCCGGTCAATGCGGAGATCGCAGCTGCCCACGCCGCGACGTACAAGACGCTGCCGCAGGTCGTCGTCGGTGTGGACGTCGAGGACCTGATGAAGATCCACACGGCGGCCGACGCGGACGCGCTCCGCCCGCAGTTGGTCGCGCAGGTGTGGAAGGACACCGGCAAGCTCCCGACGCAGTTGCCGACGGTACGACGCGACATCGGTGTACCGCCCGAGTTGCCGGCGTTCACCGGCGTACGGCGCTACGACAAGCTCGACGTGGCGATGGAGTTCGGGTACGTCGCGTCGGTGTTCGTGCTCGAGCCGACGCAGAGCACGCACCGGCGGGTCGCGTTCTACCACAACGGTCACGGCGAGGGCCCGGAAACCATGCAGCGGGTCGCGCAGGGTCTGCTCGACCACGGGTACACCGTGCTGCTGTTCGCGATGCCGTTCTACCACTGGAATCCCAAGACACTGCAGAACCCGGCCGACCCGACCGAACAGCTGCAGCCGTCGCACAACGACCTGCCGGACTGGGAATCCGACACCTACTCGCCGCTGTCGCTGTTCCTCACGCCGCTGGCCGTGGCGATGAACCACGTCCAAGCGACCTACCGTCCCTCGTCGGTGCAGATGGTGGGACTGTCCGGCGGCGGCTGGGCAACCACGGTGTACCCGGCGCTCGACATCCGGATCACGCGCTCGTACCCGACGGCCGGCTCGCTGCCGTTCTTCGTCCGGCCCGGTTCGCCGAAGCCGAGCCCGACCCGCGGCGACTGGGAGCAGCGGCTGGACATGCAGCCCGGGCTCTACGGTCTGGCCGACTTCCCGGACTTCTATGCGCTCGCGTCGATCGGCCGGCACCGGCGGCAGCTGCAGATCCTGAACCGGTTCGACGACTGCTGCTTCAACGGCGTCGGACATCGGTCGTACGAGGCCGTGGTCCGGCAGCGGATCGCGGTGATCGGGACGGATGCCGTGAGCAACGAGTCGAACGGTCACTGGGAACTGCTCGAGGACGCGACCCACGAGGACCACACGATCAGCCCGTACGCGCTGTCGGTGATCCTGTGGGACCTCGATGTCCACTGCGCCCACCTGCCGTGAGCCTGCGTCGACGGGCGGCCCGTCAAGCAGGCGGGCCGCCTGTCGACGTCACCTGATCTGGTGGACGTCCTTCACCAGGTGCCCGTTGACCGTCACGTTGTCGAAGCTGAGCGCGGCGTGCTGCACGGTACTCGGCTGGTCGACGGTGAAGGCGCAGTCGACCAGCCGGAAGTCCTCGATCCGCGAGTCACGGTAGCCGCGGACCAGCAGCGCGTTGCGGGCGTGTTCCACCCGCACGTCGCGCAGTTCCACGTTCTTGACGTACGGCGTCAGCGGACCCGCCGTACCCTCGCCGCGGTAGAAGTTGCACTGTACGACCTCCTTCGTGACCTCGGTGACGGTGAGGTCGCGTAGGTGCACGTTCTCCACGAAGCCGCCGCGGACGGCGTTGGTCTTGATGTACAGCGCGAAGTACGGTCCGCCGATCCGGCAGTCGCGCACGTACACGTTCCGGATGCCGCCGGTGAGGTCCGAGCCGAGCGTGATCGCGCCGTACTTGAGGCGCAGGGCGCAGTCCTGGATCAGCACGTCCGCGGTCGGTACGCCGACGCGCAGACCGTCGGCCTCCCGGCCGGACTTGAGCGCGATGCAGTCGTCCCCGGCGGTGATGTCGCAACCGGCGATCACCACCCGCCGGCAGGACTCCAGGTCGATGCCGTCGTTGTTGGGCCCCTGCGAGTCGAGGACCAGGTCCCGGATCGTCACGTTGGTGCACAGCACCGGATGGATCTGCCAGAACGGTGAGCGCACCACGGTCACGCCTTCGATCAGCACGTTGGTGCAGTCGTACGGCTGGACGAAGCTGGAGCGTAGTCGGGTGCCGACAAGGCGTTCCTCGAGCGGTACGCCGTACCAGCTCTGCTCGCGAAGCGTCGCGAACTCGTCGTCGCACTCGTGGAACCACTGCCACCACGTGTCCCACGAGCCCTGGCCGTCGAGGGTGCCGGTTCCGGTGATCGCGATGTCCGTACATCCGTTGGCGTAGATCATCGGCGCGTGGTTGAGCACCTCGAGACCTTCGTAGCGGGTCTCGACGAGCGGCAGGTAGTCGGCCGGGTCGGTGCTGAAGACCAGCGTGGCGCCCTCGCTGACGTGCAGCTCGACGGACGACAGCAGCCGGATCCCGGTGGTGTGCCAGCGCCCGGGCGGTACGACGACGCGCCCGCCGCCGGACGCGTGACAGGCGGCGACGGCGGCCGCGATCCCCGGGCCGGCGTGCGACTCGACGGCGCCGTACGCGGTGATCGGAAAGTCGACGGCCGGAAAGACGGGCGGCCGGACGTCAGCCAGGAGGCGTTCGGCGGCCGGCCAGACCGCCCGCTGCCCGGTGTCGTGCTGCCCGGTGTCGGGAGCGGTCACGTGTCGACCCGGGAGCCGTTGATCCAGACCTGGTTCAGGTGCAGACCCTCGACGTGCTCGATCACGTTCGGCTCGGTGATCGCGTCGAAGCGGCACTGGTGCAGGTGGATGTCGCGGAGCGGGTTGTCGGGCAGGCCGAGCAGGTTCAGCGCCACCGGCGCGGACGCCACAATCAGGTGGCTGATCGAGATCCCGCGCACGTCCGGCGGGTACTCCCCGGTGGTCACGTTGGCGTAGTTCAGCACGATCTCGATCGCCGAGTCGGCGGCCTGCCCGACCTCGACGCGGCGTACGTCGATGTTCGCGATCGTCCCGCCGCGGTCCGGGTTGCTCTTGATCCGGATCGCCCGCTCGAGATGCGGACTGCTCATCGTGCAGTCGCGGACGTAGATGTCCAGCACACCACCGCTGGTCTCACTGCCGGCCGTGACGCCGCCGTTCCCGTCGGCCATCTCGCAGTTCCGGACGACGGCGTACCGCGCGGGCACGTTCACCCGCCGGCCGTCCGCGTCCTTGCCGGACTTGAACGCGATGCAGTCGTCACCGGTGGAGATCGTGCAGTTCTCGATCAGGACGTCGGTGCACGACTCGGCGTCGATGCCGTCGTTGTTCGG
The DNA here is from genome assembly GCF_040649595.1 of Kribbella sp. NPDC048915. Lineage (NCBI taxonomy): Bacteria > Bacillati > Actinomycetota > Actinomycetes > Propionibacteriales > Kribbellaceae > Kribbella > Kribbella sp. NPDC048915. The sequence goes on from NZ_JBEZFT010000001.1 coordinate 105,682, forward strand.
TCCCTCCGGGCTGTGCACCGTGACGCCGCGGATCGTGACGTTGCGGCAGAGCACCGGGTGCAGGTTCCACATCGGGGAGTCCAGCACCGTGAAGTCCTCGAGCAGGACGTTCTCGCAGCGGTTGAACTGCAGGAGGTTGGGACGCAGGTAGTGGCCGGCGCCGAACACCCGCTCCTCGACCGGCACACCGTCGGCCGCCAACTGGATCAGCAAGGCCTTGTCGGGCCCCTCGGTGGGTGGCGGGTTCCCGGCCCAGTCCCACCAGTGCGTCGCGTCGGCGCGGCCGTCCAGCACGCCCTCGCCGGTGACCGCGATGTCGCGCTGGCCGTACGCGTAGACGAAGGGCGAGTAGTTGTAGCACTCGGTCCCCTCGTAGCGCGTCGCCACCACCGGGAGGTAGTCGGCCGGATCCTGGCTGAACGCGAGCCGAGCTCCCTTCGCGAGGTGCAGGTCGACGCGGCTCAGCAGATGCACCGCACCGGTCCGGTAGTCGCCGGGCGGTACGACGACGTGACCGCCGCCGTCGCGGCGGCAGGTCTCGATCGCGTGGCGGATCGCTGCGGTGCAGTCGGTCGCGTCGTCGCCGATCGCGCCGAAGTCGCGGACGTCGTACCGACGGTCCGGGAACCTCGGTGGCCGGATCCGGCGCAGGATCGCCGCGATCCGCGCGTCGGCCGCCGCCTCCTCAGCAGGCCCGCAAGCCGGCGCAGCAGCAGGCTCGGCGGCGGCCGGGGCGGTACCGCCGCCGAGCACGGTGCCCGCGGTGAGGGTGCCCGCGCCGGCGAGCAGGACGGTACGGCGACGAACTGGGGCGGTCATCCGCGTCCTCCTTGATGCAAACGATTGCAGCCGATCGTGCCCGAGTGCCGCCGGTGTGTCAACGGCTGCCCTTGACCGGCCCGGAATCTCTTGGATACTTGCGGACAGAGCCTGATCTCGTCCGCACCTGTGTCCGCCCCCAGGAAGGTGTTTCGTCATGCGCCCTGCTCGTCGTCAAGTCCTCCGCCTCGGCACTGGCGCATTGGTTGCCGCCGGCATCGGCCTTCCGTCCGTCCCGGCCGGCGCGCGGCAGACCTCCTGGATCGGCGGCGAGGGCGCGGTCCGCGGCCGGATCCGGCCACCGCGATTCCGCGCCGAGCGGTTCCCGATCACGCGGTACGGCGCGACGCCCGCGGATGCCACCGCGGGCATCGCGGCGGCGATCTCCGCGTGCCACCAGGCCGGCGGCGGTCATGTCGTCGTACCGCCCGGGCTGTGGCACACCGGAGCGATCCACCTGCTGAGCCATGTCGACCTGCACCTGGAGGAGGGCGCCACGCTGCGGTTCAGCACCGACCCGGCGGCGTACCTACCCGTCGTCAGGACCCGCTGGCAGAGCGTCGAGGTGTACAACTACTCGTCCCTGATCCGCGCCGACGGGCAGACCGACATCGGCATCACCGGCAAGGGAGTGCTCGATGGTGCCGGCGACAACGAGCACTGGTGGTACTGGATCGGCAGCGGTCAGTACGGCTGGCACGAAGGCCTGCCGAACCAGCGCGCCGACTGGGGTGAACTCGAGCGGATGAACAACGAGCAGGTCCCACTCGGCGAGCGCGTCTTCGGCGCCGGGCACTACCTGCGGCCGAGCTTCGTGCAGCCGTTCCGCTGTACGAACGTGCTGATCGAAGGCGTCACGATCAAGGACTCGCCGATGTGGACGATCCACCCGCTGGAGTGCCGCAACGTGACCGTCCGCGGCGTCACCGTCGAGAACCTCGGCCCGAACGGTGACGGCTGCAACCCCGAGTCCTGTACGGACGTCCTGATCCGCGACTGCACGTTCGCCACGCACGACGACTGCATCGCGATCAAGTCCGGCCGGGACGCCGACGGCCGCCGGCTCGGCCTGCCGTCGCGCGGCATCATCGTCGAGAACTGCCACTTCCTCAGCGGTGGCGCGGCGGTCGCGGTCGGTAGCGAAATGAGTGGCGGTGTGCACGACGTTTACGTCCGGCGGCTGACCGCGCCCGCCGACCCGGCCGCGGACGAGGCGTGCCTGCAATGGCTGCTGTGCGTGAAATCCACGTCGACCCGCGGTGGATACGTGCACACCGTCGATGTCCGGGACGTGGATTCGGGCGCCTGGATGTATCGTCCTTTGGAAATCACTTTCAGCTACCAGGGAGGTGGCGACCAGTCGCTGTTCCCCGATGTGCACGACATCCGTCTCGACCGGATCCGGGTGGCCCGGGCCGAGCGGGCGTATCGCATCGTGGGTGCGGAGAGCCGGCACATCCGCTCGGTGGCGATCACGAACAGCCGCTTCGGCCAGGTGGCCGCGGAGGCTGTCGTACAGTACGCCGACGACGTGACGATCCGGAACGTTCGGATCAGTACTTCTTTAGGGGATTCAGAGTGGCGGAACGGATTCGCTTGATCGACGTGGCTCGCGCGGCCGGTACGTCGGTCTCCACGGTGTCACGGGCGCTGAACGGTTCCGACCTGATCTCGCCCGAGGTGGTGGCCCATGTCCGCGACGTGGCCGGCAAGCTCGGGTACCGCGCGGACAAGCGGGCGCAGGAGTTCAAGCTCGGCCGCCCGCTGACCGTCGGTGTGACGGTGCCGGACCTGGCGAATCCGTTCTTCTCCGAGGTGCTGAAGGGCCTCAACGCGGCCGCGCGCGCCGGGGGCTACCGGTTGCTGATCGGTGAGAGCAGCGAGGATCCGGCCGAGGAGCTGCGGCTGGTCGACGAGTTGGTCGACTACTCGGGTGCGCTGGTGCTGTGCAGTTCGCGGCTGACCCGAGCGGGCCTGGAGAAGGCGCTGGCGCAGCCGGTCCCGGTAGTCTGCATCAACCGCAACGTCAAGAATGCGGGCGTCGTCGCCATCGACTACCGCGTCGCGAGCCGCCTGCTGCTGGAGCATCTGACCGAGCTGGGTCACCGACGCGTGCTGTACGTCGGCGGCCCGCCTGCGTCCTGGTCCGACGGTGAGCGTCGGCGGACGCTGCGGCGGACGGCGCGCGCGATGGACGTGACGCTGGACGAAGTCGACGGCGGCTGGTCCGGCAACCACGGGTACGACGCGGGACCGACCGTGCTGCACAGCCGGGCGACCGCGGTGATCACGTTCAACGACCTGGTCGGGATCGGGCTGCTCAGCTGGATGTACGACAACGGCGTCGAGGTGCCGGCCGAGCTGTCGGTCGCGTCGTACGACGACATCCCGATCGCGGCGTACTCGCGGCCGCCGCTGACCTCGCTGCGGAACGAGCGGGCGAAGCTCGGCGAGCTCGCCTGGGAACAGCTGACGAAGCGGCTGGGCGGCGCGGACTGGCCGGCGCCGGACCTGCTGTCCCCGGAGTTGGTGGCGCGCGCCAGCACCGGCCCGGCGCGCCGCCGGGCGCGGATCCGCACGACCTGAAATCGCTGCGCCCTGAGAACGCTGTTCTGCACTCGCGGTGCTGGATCTGCGGTGCTGGATTCGCTGTGCGCGATGCACTGTGCTGGATTCGTTGTGCTGGATTTGTTGTGTGCAAACGATTGCACGAACCGCGGGGTGTCGATTACTGTTGGCGCATGCTGCCGCCACGTGTCGTGCTCGGGACGGCGTACTACCCGGAATACCTACCGCGCGCGGCCGGTGAGCGGATCGCGGTCGACCTCGACCTGATGGTTGCGGCCGGCATCACCGCGATCCGGGTCGGCGAATCGGTCTGGTCCACCTGGGAGCCGCGGGACGGCGTGTTCGACCTGCACTGGCTCGAACCGGTGCTGGACGCTGCCCACGACCGCGGGATCGCCGCGATCCTCGGGACGCCGACGTACGCCGTACCGCCGTGGCTGCAACGAGCCCACCCGGAGCTCGCGGCCGAGCGCAGCAGCGGTGTGCCGGTGCCGTGGGGGATCCGGCAGGAGATCGACTACGGGCAGCCGGCGTTCCGCTTCCACGCGGAGCGGGTGATCCGGCGGATCGTCGAGCGGTACCGGGACCATCCGGCGGTGATCGGCTACCAGGTCGACAACGAACCCGGCGTGCTGCTGGCGCACAACACATCCGCCTTCAACGCGTTCGTGGCCGAGTTGCAGGAGACGTACTGCGAAGTGGACGCGCTGAACGAGGCGTGGGGCCTGACGTACTGGTCGCACCGGCTGAGTGACTGGTCCGAGTTGTGGCGGCCGGACGGGAACAGTACGCCGTCGTACGACCTGGCCTGGCGCCGGTTCCAGGCTGCGCGGACGACCGAGTTCATCGGATGGCAGGCCGAGTTGGTGCGGTCGCTGCGCAGGCCGGGCCAGTTCGTGACGACCTGCCTCGCCTACGACCGGCCGGCCGTGGCCGACGTGCCGCTGACCGCGGCGCTGGACGTTGCGGCGGGCAACATCTACGTCGATGTCCAGGAGGGCCTCACGCGACCCGCGCCGCCGTCCCGGTCCGAGCCCGGGTGGATCGCGCGATCGGTGACGGAAACGCTCCTGGCAGCGGATCGAGCGTACGGATCGCGGGGTGAGCCGTTCCTGGTGACCGAGACGAACGCGACGTCGATCGGCGGCTCGCACCAGAACCGGCCGCCGTACCCGGGCCAGCTGCGGCAGCTCGCGTGGACGATGGTGGCGCGCGGTGCGCGGATGGTCGAGTACTGGCACTGGCACTCGATCCACCACGGCGCCGAGACGTTCTGGGGCGGCATCCTCGGGCACGGCCTCGAGCCCGGGCGGATCTATCAGGAGGTAGCTGATCTCGGCGCCGAGCTGACCGCGGCCGGCTCGGCGCTGGCCGCGTTGGCGCCGGATGTCGACGTCGCGGTGCTGTGGTCGACCGAGAGCGACTGGGCGCTGCAGTTCCAGCCGCCGTTGGCCGACGCGGGCGGCGCGCCCGACAAGGCGTCGTACCGGACGATCGTCGGCGCGTTCCATGCCGGGGTGGTGGATTCGGGTCGGCAGCCGGGGATTGTGCCGGTCGAGCGGTTGGACGCCGCATTGTCGGCGCCGGTCGTGGTTGCCGCGGGGATGTACATCGCTTCGGACGCGACGTTGGAGCAGTTGGTCGCCTATGCGCGCGGCGGCGGGCATCTGATCATTGGGCCGCGCACCGGCTATGCCGACGAGGAGGCGCGGCCGCGCGTCGCGGTCGCGCCCGGTCCACTGCGCGCGGCGGCCGGTGTCGGGTACCAGGAGTTCGAGAACCTGGACTCACCGCGGCCGGTGCGCGGGCTCGCGGGATGCGCAACGCGGTGGGCGGAGACGTTGATCGTCGACGATGCCGACGTGCTCGCGTCGTACGAGCATCCGGGTGGCGAGCGGCGGCCGGTCGTGACGTCCAAGCGCTTCGGCGGCGGGCGGGTGACGTACGTCGGGACTGTGCCGGATGCTGCGCTCGCGGCGGCGTTGTACGGCAAATCGCGGCTGTGGGCTCCGTCGGTGACCGCATTGTCGGCGGTGAACGCGGCGGGGGAGCGGTTGTGGTTCGTCCACAACTGGTCGGGGACCGCGGTGACTGTCACTCCGCCTCGTGAGGTTGCCGGACCGGTCCAACTGGGGCCCTGGGACGTCCGAGTGCTAGGGGTGTCGTGAAGTACTTCGAGGATCTGACACCGAGCACCGGTGCCCGCGAGCCACGAGCCTGGTTGCGCTCGTCGCGCCCGCGGATCGAGTTGAACGGTCGATGGAACTTCAAGCTGTGGCCCGGCCCGCCGGACGCAGTACCGACCGTCGCCCCGGACTGGTGCGAGCTGGAGGTGCCGGGGCACTGGGTGCTGCAGGGCCACGATCGGCCGCGGTACACGAACACGGCGTTCCCGTTCCCGATCGATCCGCCGTACCCTCCGGACGCGAACCCCACGGGCGATCACGTGCGGCACTTCGACGTACCGCACGACTGGCCGGCCGACGGCGCCGTACTGCGGTTCGAGGGCGTCGACTCGTGTTTCAAGGTGTGGGTCAACGGCGTCGAGGCCGGGACGGCGAAGGGCAGCCGCCTGCCGAGCGAGTTCACCGTCGGGCACCTGCTGCGGCCGGGGCGGAACACGCTGGCGGTCCGGGTTCACCAGTGGTCGTCGGGGTCGTACCTCGAGGACCAGGACATGTGGTGGTTGCCGGGCATCTTCCGCGACGTCACGCTGCGCGCGCGGCCGTTGATCGACGACGTCTTCGTGCACGCGGCGTACGACCACCGGACCGGCGCCGGGACGCTGCGGGTCGAGACGGTGCCGGACGCTGTGGTTCGGGTGCCCGAGCTCGGGATCGTCGCCGAACCCGGCGTGCCGGCGGAGATCGCAGCGGTCGAGCCGTGGTCGGCGGAGACACCGCGGCTGTACGACGCGACGGTCGAGGTGCCGGGGGAGACAGTCACGCTGCGGATCGGGTTCCGCACGGTGGCGATGGTGGACGGGCTGTTCACCGCCAACGGGCGGCCGCTGTTCTTCCGCGGCGTCAACCGGCACGAACACGACGAGCGGCGCGGCCGGGCGATGACGGTCGAGGCGATGCGGCAGGACCTGGTGCTGATGAAGCAGCACAACATCAACGCGGTCCGGACCGCGCACTACCCGCCGCATCCCGCGTTCCTGGACCTGTGCGACGAGCTGGGGCTCTGGGTGATCGACGAGTGCGACATCGAGACCCACGGCTTCATCTACACCGATTGGCGCGGCAACCCGGCCGACGACCCGGCGTGGGCGCCGATGATGCTGGACCGGATGCGGCGGATGGTCGAACGGGACAAGAACCATCCGAGCGTTGTGATCTGGTCGCTGGCCAACGAGAGTCACCGCGGCCGCAACTTCGGCGAGCTGGCCGCCTGGACGCGGCAACGGGATCCGTCGCGGGCCGTGTTCTACGAGCGGGACCGGACGTACGAGTTCTCGGACTTCTACAGCCTGATGTACCCGCCCCTGGAAGATCTGGAGGCGATCGGCACCCGGACCGAGGACGTCCCGGAGGAGACCGCCGAGCACCCGGAGCTGGAGGCCCGGCGTCGGGCGCTGCCGTTCGTCCTGGCCGAGTACGCGCATGCGATGGGCAACGGTCCTGGCGGGCTGGCCGACTACCAGCGGGTGCTGGAGCGCTACCCGCGGCTGCAGGGCGGGTTCGTCTGGGAGTGGATCGACCACGGGCTGCTGTTGCCTGGTGCAACGGATCATGTGTACGGCGGGGACTTCGGCGAACGGTTGCACGGGACGAACTTCTGCATCGACGGGCTGCTGTTCCCTGATCGGACACCGTCGCCGGGGTTGCTCGAGTACAAGAAGGTCCTGGAGCCGGTGCGCATCACGGGACCGCTGGTTGTCGAGAACCATCGAACGTTCACCGGGGTGGACGACCTGTCGTTCCTCTGGTCTGTCGCGGCAGACGGCATCGAGGTCGCTGCCGGTCCGCTGGACGTCCCGGAGATTGCGCCGGGCGCCTCTGCTCAGGTCCCGTTGCCGGCCGCATGTGCGCTGCCGGCTGATGCGGAGCGCTTGCTGACCGTGCGCGCGGTGCTCGCGAAGGACACGGCGTGGGCCGATGCCGGTCACGAGGTCGCCTGGTCGCAGTTCGTCTTGCAGCCGGCGCCGGTGCTGCGTGTGGAGCCTGTGGTGGCTCCTGCGGTTGTCGGCGACGTGGTGCGGCTTGGTGGTGCTCAGTTCGACAGTGGTACCGGCCGATTGACTCGCCTGTACGGCCAGGAGGTCGACGGGCCGCAGTTGGACCTCTGGCGTGCGCCGACCGACAACGACAACGGTCAGGGTGGGCGCAACGGCGTCACCCAGGAGTGGCGGTCGGCCGGCCTCGACCGTCTCCTGCATCGCGTCGACAGTGTCGACGTGGTGGACAACCAGTTGATCGTGCGTGCACGCGTCGCTCCCGAGGGGCTCGGTGTCGGCGTGCGGACGACGTACACCTGGGCGGCTTGCGACAAGGGCCTTCAACTGACGGTCGATGTCGAGCCAGAGGGGGAGTGGGGCGGTACTGCGGTCACACCGCGCTGCAGTAGCTGGCCGCGCGTCGGCGTACGGATGACGCTGCCGCGCGCTCTGGACAACGTGCACTGGTACGGCGGCGGTCCTGGTGAGGCGTACGCGGACAGTCGCGACGCGGCGCGTGTCGGACGGTACGCACGGACCGTGGACGATCTGCAGACGCCGTACGTCGTACCGCAGGAGAACGGTGCCCGCATCGACGTACGGTGGGCCGAGCTGACCGATGCGTCAGGCAACGGGCTTCGCGTGACCGGCGTGCCGCACTTCCAGCTCACCGCCCGCCGCTGGACCACCGAGGACCTCGAACAGGCCCGCCACCGCTCCGACCTCACACCCCGCGACCACATCTACCTCAACCTGGACCTGGCCCAAACCGGCCTGGGCTCAGCCTCCTGCGGCCCACCCGCCACTCCCACCCACACCCTCCCCCCAGCGCCCTACGCGTTCACTGTCGTCTTCAGCCCAACGCAGTGAGCAGCCGCTGGCCTTCTGACTGATGTGTGGGTCGGGTTGCTCTGCTGGAGCAGGGCGGTCGGTGGCCGTCTGCGTGCGGGACGGCCGGGGCGGAGACGGCGTGGCGTGGAGACAGGGTGGGTTTACCCACCGTGTTGTGGGTTCCGCACCCTTCAGACGGGTCAGGAACCCACCACACGGTGGGTGAACCCACGGTGTGGGGATGCGTGGTCGTCCAGTGCGTGGTCGTTCAGTGCGTCGTCGTTCAGTGCGCGGTCGTTCGGCGCGCGGTCGTTCAGCGCGGGCGCCGGACTCGGTCACCCGAGCCCGGACCCATCCACGGATCGGTCATGAGAACCGGATATCCCGCCGGCGTGCGTGGCCTCGCGGCCGGCTCGCCAGACCTCGACCGCCGGCCGAAGCGCGTGCCAGGTCCAGTCCCAGTCACTACGCACACATCAGTCACAAGAGCCGAGCAGACGCTGAATGTACGGCTCCCGCTCCGCGGCCGTAGCCGGAGTCGGCAGCCGCCTGCTGTTGTAGAGGTTGTCGTCGGGGTAACGCGGGAAGACGTGCACGTGGTAGTGCCACGCCGTCTGGTAGCCGTCGGGTTCGTTGTGCTGGCGGGTAGAGATGCCGGTGCAGCCGTACGACGTGCGCATGGCGATGGCGACCTCGCGGACGACGTCGTGTACCGCGTGGCCCGACTGGGCCGGCAGGTCGTACAGGTTCTCGTGGTGGGCGGTGGGGATGACCAGGACGTGGCCCAGGTTGTTCGGCCACCACCAGGAGGCCACGAAAGGCCAAGGCGTGCTCACGGCGCAGCACGATGTCGTGCTGCGCCGTGAGGTCGTCCTCCGCGCCGGCGACCAGACGGCAGAACGGACAGTCGTAGTCGTCGGGAGCGTGGTTGAACATGCTCAGCTTGGTATCACATCAGCTGGGTGTCACGAAGGTGATGTAGCTGGAGTTGCCTTGGCCCGGGACGGCGGAGTTGGCGCCGAGGAACAGCTCGCCGGGTGGGACGTCCCGCTCGAACAGGATCAGGCGTTGGTCGGTGGTGCCGACTGTCTCGCCGGTGCGGGTGTACGAGGACAACCACGCCGGCCACCACGCGTTCTCGCCGCGTGGGTCGAAGGCGACGTACACCTTCGCCGGTCCGGTCAACCGCAGCCGCAGGTAGTCGTCGGGTCCGGTCGCCTTGGAGTCGTCGTTCGAGCCCTGCACCAGCGCCTGACCGCTGAGCTCGTCCGGCAGGTCGGTGATCGTGTAGCTGCGGTCGACGTAGATCGGTGCACCGGGCTGCGCCTTCACCAGGTTCGACAGCTTCTCCGGCGACTCGACGGACACCAGGTTGCTCAGCAGCGGCGGCTCGCTGGCCCTGATGCCCAGCACCCGGTTCCCGACCGTCTTGACCGACGTCGCGGCCTCCCCCGTCAGTGGTGCGTAGGTGAACGACGACAGCGGTACGGCGACCCGCTCCAGCGTGTACGAACTGTTCGGAGTCACCGCCGCGGTCAGCACGTCGTCGGACGTCGTTGCAACGACCACCCGACCGCGTGTGTCGACCACCCGGACCGCCTCACCCGGCCACGGGTTCCGCAGCTTCAGGGTCTCGCGACTACCGGCCTGGATGCCAACCACGGTCGGTACGCCGTCACGGACCTCCGTGCTGATCCGGTGCCCGCCCTCGATCTCTACGGAGCCGGCCACGTCCCAGTCCTTCGGCCATGCGGGCGCGACGTCGACAACGCCGTCGTACGACTGCACCAGCGCCTCTTGCAGACCGGTGCTCAGCACACCGCCCCACTCGTTGTAGAAGCTCCGGTTGCGCACCGGCTCCTGACCGGTGCGGTGGACGGTGAACCCGTTCGGGAAGATCTGGAAGTCGGCGATGCCCTTCAGCAGCATCCGCTTCACCTCGTCCGGCAGCCCGAGCCGTGCAGCCCAGGTCGCGTCCATGCCCCAGTCCTTGTCCTGCGGGTACACCCGCTGCCGGTACGTCGCCTGCATCAACTCCGATGTCTCGTGGAACAGTCCCCACGGCCAGAGCGCCTCCAGTTCCGGGTTCTGGGTGTTGTGTGCCTCCTCGTCGGTACCGGACCACGCCAGCACCTCCTCACCGCCACGCTGGACGGTGCGGAACGGTGGCAGCTTGCCGACCGCGTCACGCAGCTGCTGGGCCAGCGCGGTGTCGCCACGCGACGCAGCCAGGTCGGCAACGATCGGGAAGATCACCCGCATCGCCGCCAGATCGGGCACCGGGTCGCTGGTGTCCCACTGAACCTCCAGCGCGTTCACGTGCTCGAGGTGCAGCAGGCCGTCCGCCCCGGTGGTCATCGCGGACAGGTAGAACCGCGCCACGTCCCGCATCAGTGGGTAGCTGCGGTTCAACAGGTCCTTGTCACCGGTGTAGCGGTACTGCTGCCAGATGTTGTTGACCAGCTCCGGCCCACTCGTCAGGATCCGCCGCGTCCAGCTGGGCTCCTGCTTGTTGTCGCAGCCGTCGCCGGTCCCGTCGTACCGCATGAACTCGGGCAGGCACAGTCCCTCGCCGCCGGTCCAGTGCGTCCGCGTCCACTCGCGCATCAGCTCCGCCCGGTCCAGGTAGAACTTGAAGTACGGCGCATTGAGCTCGCCGATGCCTGCACCGAGGTTGGCCGACACGAGCATCCGCAGGTTGAAGTGCCAGTACGCGTCCTGCGCCCAGTCCGCCTGGTCCCCGGACGACGAGAACATCCGGACGACGGCGCCGTGCGTGCTCGGTACGTCGCCGCGCATCGACGCGGCCATCGTGTACAGCTGCAGCGTGCGCAGGTTCTCGACGTACTCACCGGAGCCGTCGGCCGATGTGATCCGCAGCGGGGCCGCCTTCGCCCAGAACGCGTGCCACCACTGCAGGTGGCGACTCGGCGTCTCCTGCACTGCCTTCTGGACTGCCTGGTGCGCAATGGTCCGCAGCTCACCACCGCGGTACGACGGGACGCCGACAACGATCCGGTAGCTGCCGTCCGCGCGCGGGCGGAAGGTGAGCCGTACGGTCAGCGGATCGACCACGGCAGCCTTCACACCACGCGCCTGTGCCGTCAGCGCGGCTACAGCTCCGGTGACGCTTCCGGACGCCTCGTCGTGGAATGTCTCGGCCAGAGCAGCAACCGCACCTACTGCGCTGGCAGAGGGCGTGCGACCGGGCCACAGCTTCAGGTCAGCTGTCTGCGCACGTGACGGATCAGCGCCCGTCACTTCCAGAACGAACTGGTCGGCGTCAGCACGCACGTACGAGCGCGCTGTCATCCCGCCACCGCTCTGCACCAGCTGCCCGTCGTACAGCGCCAACCGGCCGCTGTAGTCGTCGGCACGCATCAACGGGTCCAGACCGGGGACAACGAGGCGGCCTGCGGATTTGAGGTCCGGGAAGGTGTCCACCCGGTTCAGCTGGGCGCTGTACCCCTTCTCGGCCCACACTGCGGCGCCAAGCACGCCGTTCCCCAGGGGCATCGCCTGATACGTCCGCCACGCCGGCCCCTCCTGCACGAGGTCGGAGCGCGACACCAGCCCAGCGGTGTCGCCCTGCAGCGCACCGTCGTGCCAGGCGGTCGTCTCGTCTTCGGCGGGCGTGCTGCTGACAGCAGGCAGGGAGGTGGCGCCCACGGTCAGCAGAGCGACCAGCAAGGGTATGGTCAACCGGAGCGCGTTCATGACCGCGCCTCGATGAAGTAGTCGACGCCGCGGCGGGTGCGGAAGTCGACCACACCGTCCTCGGGCCGGGCGAACGCCACCGGACCGGCGGACGACTTCACGTCGGCCTTCACCCCTGTCCGCAGCCGGAGCCGATTGCCGAGCAGCGACCTGATCGTTGCCTTGACCAACTGCCCGTCGGACCACGAAAACTCCAGGTCGAACCCGCCGCGGGCGCGCATGCCGCGGACCCGGCCGGTCGGGAACGCCGACGGCAGCGACGGCAGCAGCGCGACCTCGCCCGAGTGGCTCTGCATCAGCATCTCGGTGATGCCGGAGACACCGCCGAAGTTGCCGTCGATCTGGAAGGGCGGATGCAGGTCGAACATGTTCGGAGCGGTCCGCCCGGGAGCGAGCAGCTGGGTCAGGTGCTTGTAGGCGTTGTCCGGCTCGAGCAGCCGGGCCCGCAGGTTCAGCTTCCACGCCAGCGACCAGCCGGCCGTCACCGCCGGTCCACGCAGCTCCAGCGACTTGCGGGCCGCGTCGGCGAGCTCCGGCGTCCTGCGCGGTGTGATCTGGTCACTCGGGAACACCGCCCACAGGTGCGAGACGTGCCGGCTCGACTCCAGCGCGGCTTCCTCCCAGTCGATCAGCCACTCCTGGAGCTGGCCGAGGTACCCGATCTGCAGTGGCGGCAGCTTCGCCTTCGCCGCCGCGGCGGCTGCCGCCATCGCCGGGTCCTTGCCGAGCAGGGCCGCCGCCTGTCCGAACACCTTGAACAGGTCGTGCAAGATCTCGACGTCCATCGTCGGACCGGCGCAGGTGCTCACACCCTCGTCGTCGATCTCGTGGTGCTTCACCTCGGGTGAATGCGACGGGCTGGTCACCAGCCATCCCGTTGCCGCGTCCGTCTGCAGTTGGTCGAGGAAGAACTCCACCGACCCACGCAGCACCGGGTAGTACCTGCGCAGTGTCTCCAGGTCGCCGGTGTACTCGTACCGCTCCCAGAAGAGCAGGGACAACCAGGCCCCGCCGGTCGGCCAGACGCCGTAGTACGCGAAGTCGACCGGTGCGGTGCCACGCCAGCCGTCGGTGTTGTGGTGCGCGACCCAGCCGGGAGCGTCGTACATGGCGGCGGCCGTGCGGGCGCCGGACTCGGCCAACTCGGCGGTCATCGCGAACAGCGGGTCCCAGCACTCGGCCAGGTTGGCGGGACCGGCCGGCCAGTAGTTCATCTCGCAGTTGATGTTCAGCGTGAACTTCGACTGCCACTCCGGGAGCATCTTGTAGCTCCAGATGCCCTGCAGGTTGGCCGGTTGTCCGGGGCTGCGTGAGCTGGAGATGAGCAGGTACCGGCCGAACTGGTAGTACAGCGCCGCGAGCTGCGGGTCGCCACCGTCGCGGAACGCCGCGATGCGCTGATCTGTCGGCAGGGCGATCGCGTCCGACGTACCGAGGTCGACGTCCATCCGGCCGAACAGCCGCTGGTAGTCGTCGACGTGGTCGTGGCGCAGGCGCCCGTACGCCGGGCGGCCGATCGCGGTCAGCGGCGCCGCGGCCCGGGCGACCTGATCCGCGCTGACATCGAGGTAGTTGCGGTAGCTGGTGCCGACGGACAGCAGCAGCGTGACCTCGTCCGCGCCTGCCACCGACAACGTGCCGTCCGCGACCGTCGTCGTACCGCCTTCGGTGAATGCCCGCAGCAACGCGCAGAACTTCACTGAGCCGGTCAGCCCTTCGGCGTCGCCGCTGATGCCGTTCAGCGCCAGCGTGCGCTCGTCGTACGTCGCCGGCGTTGCAGCCTGCTCCGTGCTGTACGACGTGGTGAAGGTGAGTGCACCACGCCTGCTCGCGGTCATCCGCAGTACCAGAACCTGTGCGGGATGGCTGACGAACACCTCACGCGTGTAGCGCACCCCTGCGTGCTCGTAGCTGACCGAGGTGATCGCAGTGGTGAGGTCGAGCTCCCGGCGGTACGACGTAACCGCCGCGGCGTCGATGCCGGGAAAGGCGAGGTCTAGGTAACCAACCGGTTGGTACTGCATCTGCTCGGTCGGACGGCCCATGAAGTGTTCTTCGGCGAGGTTCTGCGCGTCCAGGTACTTCTCCTCGGCGATCAGTCGCCGGATCTCGGGCAGTACCTCCTTGCCCATCGGGTCGTCGTACTGGTGCGGGCCGCCGGCCCAGATCGAGTCCTCGTTGAGCTGCAGCTGCTCGGCGGCGGTTCCGCCGTACACCATGGCGCCGAGGCGCCCGTTGCCGACGGCAAGGGCTTGCAGCCACTCGGTGGCGGGAGAGGTGTACCAGAGTTTGAGCGGGTTGGTGTCACTGCCAGGCGGCGGCCCGGCGGTAGCAGCAGGAGCAGCTGTGGCCGTGAGTGGTGCGGTCAAGGAGCCGGCGACCGCTGCGGTGCCGGCTGCGGCGCCTGCGGTCCGGAGGACCTGGCGTCTGGTGTATTCGGACATGGGGCGGTCTCCCTGGGGCGGTAGATGCGCTGGGCGGTGCCACGGAGCACGTCGTTGTGCGTCGCGGGTGGGAGCAGTGCGGTGGTTCGGCGGAGCACCTCCGCGCGGGAACGGGCCGGCGTGCACACCGGCCAGTCCGAGCCGAACAGCAACCGTTGACTGCCGAAGAGTTCGAGGGCGACGTCGACCAGTGCGCGGAGGGCGTCGGTCGCGAGGTGGGCGGTGCCGGAGAGCTTGACGGAGACGTTCGGGCACTCGGCGAGCGCCCGCATCCCGGTCAGCCAGTCGTCGTTGGCGGCTGCGGACGAGGGGTCGGGGTTACCAAGGTGGTCCAGGACAAGACGGGCGCCCGGTACGGCGTTGGCGAGCCGGGCGGCGCCGATGAGTGCGGAGGGCCGCAGCAGAAGGTCGATCGCCAGCCCGGCCTCAGCGGCAGCGCGTACCCCACGCAGATGCGCGGGAGCCGTCATCGACTCAGGATCGGTTTGATCGTGCGGCGGACTCCGGACGCCGACCAGCAGTTGGTCGTCCGGCCAGCGGTCGGGTACGTCGAGCAGGTCGAACCAACCCACCACGCCCACGACCCGCTGGTCCTGCTGCCCCAACGCCAGGAGATCCCAGACCTCTGCGGGATCCGCGTCCGCCTGCACGAGCACGACATCGGTGGTGAAGCCCTCGAGCGTGAAGTCGCGGCGCAGCGGATGACCGGACGGCAACCAGGCAAGCGCGCGCCGGGACAGCTCCCAGACGTGCACATGCGCGTCGAGCACGGCGCCGTCGATCGCTGGGCCGTCGATCTCTGGGCCGTCGATCGCTGGGCCGTCGATCTCTGGGGCGTCGATCTCTGGGTCGTCAGTCATGGTGGGCGGCCGGGCGGGTGATGGAGCTTTCGCCCCGGGCGTGGGCGGCGAAAAGCCGGGCGGAGTCCTCGGGGTCGGTGCCGGTCAGTACCTCGATCAGGTCGACGTGGCGGCGAGCCATCAAGCCCCAGTCGCCGGCGTACATGGCGTTCGACACCACCTGCAGGTTCCACAGGGCCGGCTCCAGCGTGCGCCAGACCTTCAGCAGCATCGAGTTGCCGCTGGTGGCCAGCACCTGGCGATGGAACCGCAGGTCGGCCTCGCGGAACGCGCCGATGTCGTGGTGCTCGGCCGCCTCGCTCATCCGCTGAACCTCGATCCGGAGCAGATCCAGCTCCTCGGTCGGCACATGTCCGGTCGCCCGCCGGGCCGCTGCGGACTCGAGCAGCACCCGAACCTCCCGTGCCTCGCGTGCCTCGACCTGTGAGATCTCGGTGACGAAGTTCCCCAGCCGCGGCCGGTAGGTCACCAGCCC
This sequence comes from Kribbella sp. NPDC048915, assembly GCF_040649595.1. Classification (NCBI taxonomy): domain Bacteria; kingdom Bacillati; phylum Actinomycetota; class Actinomycetes; order Propionibacteriales; family Kribbellaceae; genus Kribbella; species Kribbella sp. NPDC048915. The sequence continues at coordinate 121,555 of NZ_JBEZFT010000001.1, forward strand.
CTCGTGCGCCAGCCGGCGGACGGCTTCCCGCGCCGGCGTCTGGCTGGTGCCGAGCACCCGCGCGATCTCGGACTCGACCACCCGCATCCCCGGCGCGAGCTCGCCGGACAGTATCCAGCCGCGGATCGCCTCGTAGACCCGGTCGGACAGCAGCTCCGGGTCGGGCGACGCCGGCGCGGGCGGCCGGCCGCTGCCGACCACGATGCCGGTGCCGGAGCGGTGGTGCTGGATCTCCTCCCGGCGCCGCCGCGAAACCGTCGACTGCGAGACGCCGTACGTCGCCGCCAGCTCGCGGGTCGAGGGCCGGTGTCCGGAATCGGCCATCGATGTTGCCGCGACTGCACCGAGCTGGACCCGGTCGACCATCCGCGGCCGGCCGCTGCGCATCCCGTCGTCCAGACCGGCCATGCCCATCCGGAGAAACCGGCGCCGCCACTTGCCGACGGTGCCCGGCGTGACCTGGAGGAGGTCCGCGACAGCCTTGTTCGAGCGGCCTTCCGCGCTCGCGAGCACGATCCGGGCCCGCAAACGCATCGCGTCACTGGTCCGTGGCGCGGCGGCCAGCTGGCTCAGTGCGGTCCGCTCGGCCACCGACAGGGTGAGCGGAGACTTCGGTCTTCCGGCATCGGGCATGGCTGCATCGTGTCCCCGTTCACAGGGTTCTGCCAACCCTTTCATTCACGGACTTCTGACTCACGACGTCCACTTTGCCGCGTAAACGTTGACACCTGTCCGCCGCGCTCTGCATCGTCACTCGATAACGACGCCCGGCCGCCCCCGACGCCGGGACGATCCGAGGAGGACCCGGAATGGCTCGTTCGGTACCGCGCACGACACGGCGTTCCGCCCGTCGCACGCTCGGTCTGCTGGCCTCCGCCGCGATTCTGGTGAGCGCGGCGGGGTGCGGTGGTGGCGGCTTCAGCGACGACAAGGGCGCTGCCGGCGGCAGCACCGGCGAAGTACGCATGCTCGTCAACATCACCCCCAACCTCACCAAGAGCTACTGGGAGGGGCTGGTCAAGCCCTTCGAGGACGCCAACCCGGGCGTCGACGTGAAGATCGAGGCTCCGACCGGATCCGGCGTGAAGGACACGCTGCCGCAGTTGCTCGCGGCCGGCAACGCACCGGATGTCGTGGAGACGTTGATGGCCGACAAGGTGCTGGCCCCGCAGATGCTCGACCTGACCGACCAGGCGTGGACGAAGGACACGCCGCTGGTCGAGCAGGCCGCGCTCGACGGCAAGGTCTACACCGTCGGCGTCGGTCAGCAGGCGCAGTCGCTGGTGTTCTACAACAAGGACGCGTTCGCCAAGGCCGGCATCAGCGCACCGCCGAGGAACCTGGACGAGCTGACCGCCGCGATGGGCAAGCTCAAGGCGGCCGGCTACCTGCCGCTGCAGACCGCCGGTGACTACGTGACCGGCCTGCAGTTGCTGCAGCTCAGCGATCCGTCCATTGCCACGAAGTACCCGGACTGGTACCAGCAGGTCAACTCCAAGCAGGTGAAGCTCGGCGACACCATGCTGCCGCTGCTGGAGCGCTACGAGTCCTGGATCAAGAACGGGTACGTCGACAAGAACGCACTGGGGCTGAAGGACGTCGGCGCGCAGACGAACTTCCTGTCCGGCAAGGCCGCGATGTACATCATGGGCAGCTGGTTCGTCCGGACGGCGGACGAGGCGAAACCGTCTTTCGACCTCGGCGTGTTCGCCGCACCGACCGAGCCGGGGCAGCCGTCGCCCGGACCGCAGGGTGTCACGATGGCCGCGCCGTACATGGTGCTGAAGTCGACCGAGCAGCGGGACCTCGCGGTGAAGCTGGTGCAGTACCTGGTCACCGACAAGGACGCGGTCCAGAGCCAGCTGGCGCAGGACGGCAACTTCCGCAAGGGCTTCACCGACAAGTTGTCGCCGCTCGGCAAGCAGGTGCAGGAGATCCTCGACCAGGCGCCGAAGCACGTCGCCCAGGGTGAGGGGTACGGCGCGAGCACGCTGCCGTCCGGCTTCAACGGTGAGTGGAACAAGGCGGTCCAGAGCCTCTACACGGGGAAGAGCGCAAAGGACGTCGCCACCCGGATCGACGCCTGGATGGGCTCGAAATCGTGAGAGCCCGCCTGACGACACTCAGTATGGTCGGCCCCGCGCTGGTGCTGTTCGTCGTCATGCTGGTCGTCCCGGTCGGTCTGTCGATCTACCTCAGCCTGACCGACTGGAACGGCTACAGCGCGAACCCGGCGTTCGTCGGCCTGAAGAACTACGTCAACCTGACCCAGAGCGAGGAAGCGATCCGCGCCGGGTGGGTGACTCTGCTGATCGCCGTGGTGGGCACGATCCTGCTCAGCGTTCTCGGCCTCGGTTTCGCCCTGCTGGTGAACGGCGCGTCCCGGCTGAACGCGCTGTTCCGGATCGTGCTGTTCTACCCGCACGTGCTCAGCGCACTGGTCGTCGGCTTCCTGTGGAGCGCGGTCCTCGGTACGTCGGGTGTGGTCAACGGCTGGCTCACGTCGAAGGGCGCCGAGGTCCTGCCCTTCCTCTCCGACCCCAGATGGGCGCTCGCGAGTCTGATCGCCGTACTGGTGTGGGCCGGGTTCGGGGTGAACGTGGTGCTCTACCTGGCCGGTCTGCAGACCGTGCCGAAGGATCTGCTCGAGGCGGCGCGCATCGACGGGGCGTCCAAGCGGCAGACCTTCCGCAACGTCACGCTGCCCGCGCTGGCACCTGTCGTCACTGTCAACCTGGTGCTGTCACTGGTGACGCTGCTGAAGACCTACGACCTGGTGGTTTCGCTGACCGGCGGCGGCCCGGCCGGATCGACGCAGACCGCGGCGTACCTGATCCTGTGGGACTCGTTCCACAACAACGCACTGGGCTTCGGGTCGGCGCAGAGCGTCGTACTGATGGTCATCACCGCCGGGCTCGCCCTCACCGTGGCGAAGCTGCGCTCGCGCGCCGACCAAGGAGTGCAGACATGAGCGCACTCCGGATGCCGCGCGTGGCGACGATGCAGCTGAAGCCGCTACGGACCAGGGGGTGGGGACGGATCGCGTTCCTGCTCGTGACCAGCGTGCTGATGCTGGTGCCGATGTACCTGCTCGTGGTGAGCGCGTTCAAGTCGCAGCGGGACATTCTCACGCACCCGTTCTCGCTCGCGCCCGATCAGCTGACCACGGAGTACCTGCGCAAGGCGGCGACCAACCCCGACTTCAACATCGCCAAGGGGTACGCCGTCACGGTCCTGTTCGTGGTGTCGGTCAACGTGCTGTCCGTGGCGCTGGCCGGCCCGGTGTCGTACGTGATCGCCCGGCGCAGCGAACGCCGGTACCGAATGCTCCTGCTGCTGTTCGTCGCCGGGACCTTCATCCCCAGCCAGGTGCTGGTGATCCCGGTCGTCTACACGCTGAAGTTCCTCGGGCTGATGGGCACGATCCCGGGCTTCGTGCTGTTCGAGACCACGCTGACGTTGCCGTTCTCGATCTTCCTGTACGCCGGGTACATCATGACGATCCCCGCGAGCCTGGACGAGGCCGCCGCGGTCGATGGGGCCGGCAAGCACCGGGTGTTCTGGTCGATCGTGTTCCCGCTGATGAAGCCGGCGGTGGTGACGATGGTCATCCTGAACACGTTCTCGGTCTGGAACGACTTCGTGAACCCGCAGATCATCCTCGGCCCGGGCAGTGGTCTCTACACCGTGACGACCGGCGTGTACGCCGCGGTGAGCCAGTACTCCACCGACTACACGGTGGTGTTCCCGACGCTGCTGCTCGCAGTGGCTCCGTTGCTGGTGGTCTTCGTGCTGCTCCAGCGGCACGTGATCAGCGGCCTGACCGCGGGAGCGACCAAAGGATGAACCAGACAACGCAACGGGTCGTCGCGGAGATCCCGATCGGGGTACCGCCGGCCTGGGCGATCATGCAACGCCGCCTGTTCGACGTGATGGACGAGGGCTGGTGGCTGTTCCGCGAACGCTACTGCCTGCCGGACGGCGGCCTGCGCTACGCCGGACCGATGCAGAGCCGTGACGGCGCGGACGACTTCTACGAGGCGTTCGTCAACTGGCCGGTGCTCTACCAGTTGGGCGGCGCCGACGATCTGATCGACGTCTCGAAATGGCACTGGGAAGGTGTCACCCGCCAGCTCACCGACCTGGGCTTTCTGGTCGACGAGTTCGAGCGCGGGTACGACTGGTTCCACATCGGCGAGTCGATGATCTTCTTCTACTCGCTGTGCGCGGCCGACCCGTCCGACGAGGTGTTCCGCGAGCGTGCCTACCGCTTCGCCGAGCTGTACCTGCCCGGTTCGCCGGCCGCCAACTACGACCCGCGAACCCGGACGATCCGCGCGCCGCACAACGGCGCCGGTGGTCCGCGGTGGGGCATCAACGACGAGTGGCGGACGTTCGGGGCCGACCAGGACAAGATGAAGATCTTCGGGCTGCCGCTGTCCGGTGTCCCGGGGATCAGCGGCTGGGACGACCTCAAGGACCCGGCGAACGCGGAGCTGATGGGCGCGGAGATGATCCGCCGACTCGGTGCTGGTGACACCGCAGTCAACCTCGCCGCGACCAGCCTGACCGCGAACGCCTGGCTGTACGACCACAGTGACCGCTTCGCCGCCTGGACCCTGGAGTACCTGGACGCGTGGGAGGAGCGGGCCGCGGCGAACGGCGGCCTGCTGCCCGACAACGTCGGTCCGAACGGCATCATCGGGGAGTTGCACGACGGACGCTGGTACGGCGGCAACTACGGCTGGAACTGGCCGCACGGTGTCTACAGCGTCGGCTCCGCCGCATGCGTCGCGGCGCTGAACGGCGTCGTACTGACCGGTGACTCGCAGCGGCTGGACTTCGCGAGGCAGTTGCTGGACCACCTGTACGAGCGTGGCATCGACGGCGCTGTGGACGAGACCGAGCTGAGCATCCGGGACCGGTGGGAAGCAGAGCTGGGGGAGGACTGCGCCAACCCGACGCTGCTGATCCCGAACCGCCACAACGACGACGGGTGGTTCGACTACCAGCCACCGCAGCTCGGGCTACCGATCTGGCTGTGGCAGGCGGCGTTCGACGCGGCGGACCGGGACCGATTGTCGAACCTGCGCCGACGCAGTGGCTACGACTGGCGGACTGTGCGCGACTTCCGCAACAAGGAGGACGCTGGACACGAGGCGCCGTGGCTGGCGTACCTGGTGGGCGACAACCCCGGGTACCCGGAGGCGATGCTGGGTGTCGCGCTGTCGCAGGTGCAGCGCCGGATGGACCTGATGGCTGTCGACAAGGTCGACCCGGCCGAGCTGAACATCCATCACTGGCAGCGCCACAATCCGGTAGCCACCGAGGCGCTGCTCCAACTGACCACGGGGACCCCGCAGCTGCTCTACAACGGCGGCCTGCTCCCGTTGCGTGTCCTGTACCTGGACGCGGATCGTGGACGCCCCGGCCTCCCTCCGGACGTCGCCGCACTGGTCGACACGGTCGAACCGGACCGCACCGGGCTGGAACTGGTGAACCTGTCCGCGACACAGACCCGGCGGGTCGTCGTCCAGGCAGGCAGCTTCGGTACGGACCGCATCGACGAGGCAACGGTGTCGACGGCGACAGGCGAGTACCCCGGGCCGTCACCGGCGTACACCTCGACACCGCCGGCCGTCGGCAGGCGCACGGTTGTTGTCGGCGGCAACAGGCTCGAGGTGACGATGCCGCCCGGCCGGAAGATCCGGCTGGACCTGCGGCTGACCAGAAACACCTACCGCGCCACTCATCTGGCGCTTGACTGATCGAACACCGAGGAGATCTATGAGCAGCACGGAACAAGCTCCGGTGACACCTGTCTGGGATCTGCCGGTGCGCGGCGACACCCCGCCGGCGCCGGACCCGGACCTGGTGTCGCGGCTGTCCGCGATCGGGTCGGCCACCGCCTGCGCCCGGTTGCACAACCAGGGCATCCGCCGGACCTTCGTCGACGGTCCGACCAGCATGTTTCCGGGCAAGAAGGTGGTCGGCCGCGCGCTGACCCTGCAGTTCATGCCACAGCGTGAGGACATCGCCGACGGGCAGAGCCAGGAGTACATCGAGCGCAGTACGGCGCTGTGGGCCGTGCTCGACGAGATCCAGCCCGGCGACGTCCTGGTGGTCCAGGCCTACGGCAGCCACACCACCGGCTGCTTCGGCGACATGCTGGTCCGCTACTTCAAGCTGCGCGGCGGCGCCGGCATCGTCGTCGACGGCCGGATCCGCGACGTCCCGCGGGTGTCACAGCTGGACGTCCCGATCTGGTCGACCGGAGCCACCCCGCACTACGCCTCCCAGTCCGAACTGTTCCCGTGGGCGTACAACGTCCCGGTCGCGGTCGGCGGCGTCCTGACGCTGCCGGGAGACCTGGTGCTCGCCGACGACGACGGTGCCGTCGTCGTTCCCCGCCGGCGTGCCGAGTCCGTCGTCCAGGCGGCCGCCGAGCACGACGAGTGGGAGAAGTTCAGCCGGCGCCGGATCGACGAGGGCGCCCCGTTGCGTGACTACTACCCCCTGACCGAGAAGACCCGTCTCGAGTACGAGCGCTGGCGATCCGAGAACGGCAACGCCGGCGCCTGACCTCCCCGAGAGAGGACCCCGCCCACCATGTCCACACGAACCAGGCGATCGCTCAGCGCGGTCGCCGGGGTGGTCGCTGCTGCCCTGGTGACAGTAGCCGCCGTCCAGCTCAACGCCCAGCCCGCCGGTGCCGCCGACTGCAAGACCTTCTGGGTCGCGCCGACCGGCGACGACACCGCCAAGGGAACCGAGAAGAGCCCGTGGAAGACCGTCACCCGGGCCCGTGACGAGATCCGGTCCAAGCACCTGAACGATCGGATGAACTGCGACCTCACCGTCAACCTGAAGGCCGGCGACTACCCGGTCGGCAGCACGATCGACCTCGACCAGCGGGACTCCGGGAAGAACGGCCACCGGGTCGTCTACCGCAGTGTCGACGGTCCCGGCAAGGCGAACCTCCGGGGCGCCGAGGAGCTCACCGGGTGGACGCCGTACCAGGACGGCATCTACAAGACGACGTTCGACAAGACCAAACCGTTCTACACGCTGTTCGAGGACGGGAAGCGCGCGACCAACGCCCGCTACCCGAACCGCGGCAGTGACGAGCAGTGGTCGCCGTACCTGACGTCGATCCTCTACGAAGAGGACAAGATGGACGTCCGGAACTGGCTGTGGGGCAACCCGGGCGACTGGGACGCCACCTGGGACCTGAGCCAGGCATCGGTGACGATCTGGTCGGGTGGCTCGTGGTCGTGGTTCACCGACACGATCCCGCTGCTGGACACGAACTTCAAGAAGACGCAGACGACGCTGAAGTACTGGACCCGTTACGCGATGGTGAACAGTCGCGGCGGATCGCGGTACTTCTTCCACAACTCACTGAGCTTCCTCGATCAGCCGGGTGAGTACTACGTCGACTTCAAGGCCGGTGAGGTCTACTACAAGCCGCGCAACGGCACCATGGACGGCGTCAAGGTGCTGCGGCCGACGGTGAAGACCGTGCTGAACCTGGCCGGCAAGTCGCCGGAGGACCGGCTGCGCGACGTGACCTTCGACGGCATCGGCGTGCAGTACTCCGACTACGTCAGTTGGTACCGCAACGGCTGGGTGTCGGCCGGTGACGCCGGGCTGGAGCACAAATACCCGGAGTACGACCGGCAGATCGAAATGCCACGAAACCGGTTCGGCGCGATCACGCTGACCAACACGAGCAACATCGACCTGAGCCGGCTGCACCTGTCCGACACCGGCTTCACGGGGATCTACCTGCTGTTCGCCAACGACCACACCACGATCACCGACAGCCTGCTGGAGAACCTCGGTGCCGACGGCATCAAGGTGGAAGGCGGCTGGCCGGGTGAAGGTGACCTGAGCAACCACCACACGATCTCGAACGTGTTCATCGACCACGTCGGCGAGCTGGTCCCGGGCGACGCGGCCGGTATCGAGCTGATGGACACCGGCAACAACACCGTCACGAACGTCCAGGTGCAGCACAGTGCCCGCTACGGCATCAGCCTGGAGTCGCGACCCGAGGTAGTCGACGGCGACCAGTACGCGAGCGGCAACACGTTCAAGTACATCAAGCTCGAGCAGGTCGGCCTGGACAGCGGTGACATGGGCGCCTTCTACACCTACGGCGTGGACAACCAGGATCCGCACCCGGTGACCAACACCGTCGACCAGATGGTGATCGGCGACGTCGTCCCGGACCCGTCGATGCCGGACGCCGGCGGGACACGCGGCGTGCACATGGACGCGGGCGGTTGCGGTTTCGCTTTCAGCAACGTCCAGGTGGGACAGGTGACCGACCAGAAGTACCAGTCGTACCAGTGCAACGAGGTGACCAACGCCGACTGGGCCGAGGGCTTCGACGCATCGAAGATGGAGTACGACAAGATTGGCGTACTGCCCACCTTCCCGTACGACGTGGAAGGGCGGTGACTAGATGTCGACACGATCAGGACTGATCATCGGACTGGCGGTCGGGGTGATGGTGCCCGCCGCGGTCTTCGGCGGGTCGGCGCTCGGAGCAGGTGCGGCGCCGACCGGGCAGACCGGGTGCTCGACGTACTGGGTGGCTCCGAACGGCAACGACTCCGCCGCGGGCACCGAGCGGAAGCCGTGGCAGACGATCGAGCACGCGCGGGACACGCTGCGGCTCCGAGGGCACTCCGGATGTACGCCGGTGGTGAACCTGAAGGCCGGCACCTACCGGGTGGACAGGACGATCACGTTCGACGCGCGCGACTCGAACGTGACGTATCGCAGCGTGGACGGGCCGGGCAAGGCCGTCTTCGAAGCGGGGCAGGAGGTCACCGGGTGGACGCCGTACAAGGACGGCATCTTCAAGACCGCCGTCGACGTCGACCAGCCGTTCTACACGCTGTACGCCGAGGGCAAGCGCGCCACGACGGCGCGATACCCGAACCGGGAGTCCGACGACAAGTGGGCGCCGTACCTGCGGTCGATCCTGTTCGACCCGACCAAGGAGGCGGTGCGCGACCAGCTCGGGTTCAACACCGGCGACATCGACCCGTCGTGGGACCTGCGGCTCGGGACGTCGTGGCCGGCGCAGGTGACGGTGTGGTCGGGCGGCTCGTGGTCCTGGTTCACCGACACGATCCCGATGCTGGACATCAACTTCACCAAGCGGCGGACCACGCTGGTGTACCCGGCACGCTACGGCTTCATCAACTCCGGCGGCGGGTCGCGGTACTTCGTGCAGAACTCGCTCAGCCTGCTCGACCAGGCCGGCGAGTACTACCTGGACCACCCGGCGAAAACGCTGTACTACAAGCCGTCCGGCGGGACGATGGACGGCGTGACGGTCTATCGGCCGACACAGACGCAGGTGTTCTCGATTGCGGGCTCCGCACCGGCGAACCGGGTGCAGAATCTGACGCTCGACGGCTTCACGATCCAGCACACCGACTTCATGGAGTGGTACCGGTACGGCTGGAACGGGACGGGCGACTCGGGACTGAAGCACAAGTACCCGAAGTACGACACCCAGATCGAGCTGCCGCGGAACCGCTGGGGCGCGATCACGCTGACCAACACGCGCGGGGTGAAGCTGACCAGGTTGCACCTGCAGCAGACCGGGTTCACCGCGATCGAGTTGCTGTTCGCGAACGAGCGGACCACGGTGTCGGACAGTCTGTTCGAGCACCTCGGGAACGACGGCATCAAGGTGGAGGGCGGCTGGCCCGGTGAAGGTGATCTTGCCCAGGGCAACACGTTCACCAACAACTACATGCACCACATCGGTGAACTGGTGCCGGGCGACTCGGCCGGCGTCGAGATCATGAACAGCGGCGGCAACGAGGTCAGTCACACCGTCGTCGAGCACGGCGCGCGGTACGGCATCAGCATCGAGTCGCGGCCGGAGATCCCGAACGCGGACAACTACACCGGTCGCAACACGGTGAAGTACGTGCGGCTGTCGCATCTGGCGCAGGACAGCGGCGACACCGGTCCGTTCTACGCGTACGGTGTCCGCAACGAACCGCCGTACCCATCGGACGCGGTGGTGTCGCAAATGATCATCGACGACGCGAACGCCGATCCGTCGATGCCGGACTCGAAGCCGTACGGCGTGCACATGGACTTCGGCGGCTGCGGGTTCGCGTTCTCCGACATCAAGGTGACGAACACCGCGAACGACCCGTACCACGGGCCGTCGGCCGGGCCCTGCGACACGTTCTCGAACGTCAGCTGGGAGGACGGCTTCGACGAGTCGAAGCTCGAGTACGACCGGATCGGGGTCCTGCCGTCGTTCCCCTACGAGAAGCCCTGAAGGTTCTGAGGACTGTATGGATACCGAAAGGTTCAAGGGCAAGGTCGCGCTGATCACCGGAGCTGCCTCCGGGATCGGCGCGGCCACCGCCCGCCGGCTCGCCGCCGAAGGCGCCCAGGTCGTCCTCTGCGACCGCAACGCCGCGGCCGCACAACGATTGGCCGGCGAACTGGACGCCGCAAGGGCGTTCGAGCTGGACGTGACCGATCTCGAGCAGACGTTGGAGGTGGTGGCGGCTGTTGGTGCGGTGCAGGTATTGGTGAGTGCGGCGGGGGTGGACGTTTGTGACACGGTGCCGAACACCTCGCCGGAGGAATGGCGGACGATCCTGGACGTCGACCTGACCGGTGTGTACAACTCGTGCCGCGCCGTCCTGCCACGGTTCGTCGAGCAGGGTGGTGGGGCGATCGTCACGATCTCGTCGGCGATCGGCACGGTCGGGGAGCGGAACAGGTCGGCGTACTGCGCGGCGAAGGCCGGCGTGGAGAACCTGACCCGCGCGATGGCCCTCGACCACGGCCGGGACGGCGTTCGCGCGAACTGCGTCGCGCCCGGCCTGATCGACACCCCGCTGATCCGCAACGGCAAGGTCGGCGGTGCTGACGACCCGGGCGCGATGCAGGAGATGGTCGACCGGCACCACGCGCTCGGCCGGATCGGGCAGCCGGCCGAGGTCGCGGCGGCGATCGCGTTCCTGGCCAGTGACGACGCGTCGTTCATCACCGGTGCGGTGCTGCCGGTCGACGCGGGCTGGACGGCGCAATGACCATCCTGGACGGGTACCGCGTGCTCGACGTGTCCGTCGCGATGGCCGGCCCACTGGCCGCGATGCGCCTGGGTGACCTCGGTGCGGATGTGATCAAGGTCGAGCCGGTCAACGGTGAATGGCAACGCCACACGGCGGCCGGTGGTGCCGTCGGCAACGAGGTCAACGCGTCCTTCCTGTCGCTGAACCGCAACAAGCGCAGCCTGGCCGTGGACCTCAAGTCGGACGCGGGGCGTCTACTCCTGTACGACCTGGTCCGTACCGCAGACGTCTTCCTGCAGAACTACCGCCCTGGCGTGGCTGCCCGGCTAGGCGTCGACTACGACACCCTGCGTGCTCTGAAGCCGGACCTGGTCTACGTGTCGATCTCCGGGTACGGCGAGAGCGGTCCGTACGCCGACTGGCCCGGACAGGACCTCCTGGTGCAGGCGATGAGCGGTGCGCTGTTCAGCGCCGGTCACCCCGACGAGCCGCCCGTAGCAGCGCCGTACTTCCTGGCTGATGCGGTCACGGCGTACAGCGCGTTCGAGGGTGTCCTGGCGGCTTTGCTGCACCGCGAGCGCACCGGCGAGGGACAACTCGTGCAGGTCAACATGCTGGACGCCGTGATCGCCCTGCAAATGCAGGAGCTGTCGGTTCACGCCGTCGGCGGTGTGCCGCAGACGCGGTCGGCACAGGTCCATGCGCACAGCTACATCCGCGCGCCGTACGGCATCTTCACCACCGCCGACGGGTACCTCTCGCTGGCCTTCGCGAACCTGCCTGTGCTGGCCGAGGTCCTCGGTGCTCCCCAGTTGGCCTTACTGGACGCCGAGCGGGACGGCTTCACCCGGCGCGACGAGATCGCCGCGACGGTGTCGGCAGCGCTCCGCCGCGAGTCGACGGAGTACTGGCTGCACAAGCTCCGGGAACGCGGCGTCTGGTGCGGGCCGGTCCTGTCGTACGACGACGTACGCACAGATCCCCAGGTACTGCACAACGAGTCCTTCGTGACCTACGTCCATCCGACGGAAGGCGCTGTCACGACACCCGGTTTCCCGTACCGCTTCAGCCGGACACCGGCCGAGGTGCGACGGCCGGCACCACTGGTCGGCGAACACACCGACGAGCTGTTGACGGAGCTCGGCATACCGCCGGAGCGGAGGCAGGCGCTGCTGGAGCAGGGCGCCGTGGTGACGCCGTGACCGCAGTACTCAAAGGACTGACTTGGGACCATCCGCGCGGCTTCCGGCCGCTGGAGGCGTACGAGCATCCTGAGGTCTCAGTGAGCTGGGATCGCCAGCCGCTGTCCGGCTTCGAGTCGACGCCGCTGGCCGAGCTGGCCGACCAGTACGACCTGCTGGTGGTCGACCACCCCGGCCTGGGTGCGGCGATCGAGGCAGGCGCGCTCCTGCCCGTTGACGACGTGTTCGCCCAGGACGACTTGGCGGTGTGGGAGTCGCAGGCCGTCCAGCCGACCTGGGCGAGCTACCAGTTGGAGGGGCATGGCTTTGCGCTCCCGCTGGACGCTGCCACCCAGGCGTGCGTCTACCGACCAGACCGACTCGCTACGCCACCAGCGAGCTGGTCCGACGTCCTGCAGACGCCAGAGGTCGTTCTGTGCGTTGCAGGTCCGCATGCCGGCCTCATGCTGCTGGGACTCGCCGGCGACCGCAGCGGGCAGCACCTGCTCGACAAGACCCGCGCTGTAGAGGCACTGTGCGTCCTACGCGCAGTCTGGTCCAGCAGCCGCCCGGAGCCGCTGCTGAACCCCATTGGTGTGCATGAGCTGCTGGCAGCCGGCGAGGCGACGTATTGCCCGCTCGTCTACAGCTACGCCTCCTACGGGCAGGCAACGAGCGGGCGGGCTGCATTGGCCTGGGGTGCCGCACCGAGGCTGCGCCCGGATGATGCCGATGGCAACGCCACCCTGGGCGGTACTGGGCTGGCGGTGACGCCCCGCGCGTACTCGAAGGTGCTGGCGGTGACGAAGTACGCACGCGGCCTGCTCGACCCGCGCACCCAGCTCGACGTCGTCTCTCGCGTTGGCGGCCAGTCGGCGACACAGGCGGTGTGGGAGTCGCCCGAGGTTGATCGCGCCTGGAACGGCCACTACGCCGCCACGCTGACGACTTTGCGGACGTCGTACATCCGGCCGCGCTTCGACGGCTGGATCGCGTTCCAGGACGACCTGTCCGAGCGGGTCCGCGGGCTGCTCGGCAACGACGACGATCCGGCCGTCGCGGTGGACCGGATCGAACACGACTATCGGAAGGTACGCCATGGCTGACGGGCGAATTCGCTTCGAGCAGGACGGGAACGTCGGCGTCCTGACGCTGGATCGCCCCGCGAAACTCAACGCGGCGACCCGCTCGATGAGCGCCGAGCTGCTCGAGCTGATCCCGCGGATCGACGCGGACCGCTCGATCCGCGCGGTCGTGGTGACCGGCGCGGGCGAGCGGGCGTTCTCGGTCGGCACCGACGTCGGCGAGCTCGACCGCTACGACGGGCCGTGGGACTTCCGGAACCGCCGCGACTACTGCGACGCGCTGCGGTCGCTGCGCACGCCGGTGATCGCCGCGGTCAACGGCTACGCGTACGGCGGCGGCCTGGAGCTGGCGTTGTCGTGCGACATCCGGATCGCCGCGTCGACGGCCACGTTCGCGGCGGCCGAAATCAAACTCGGGTGGATCGGCGGCGGGGGAGTGACGGCGTTGCTCGCCGGCTCGGTCCCTGCCTCCGACGCCGCGCTGCTGCTGCTCACCGGCGACCCGATCGACGCCGCCGAGGCGCTCCGGATCGGCCTGGTCAGCAAGGTCGTCGCGACCGGCGAGCTGTTGCCGACCGCCACCGAACTGGCCCACCGGATCGCGTCCCGCCCGCCGGTCGCCGCCGCCACGGCCAAGGCGAACCTGCGCGCCGCCCGCTCGATGGGTCTCGAAGCCGCGATCCAGTACGAACGCGAACTGCAGGCCGTGGCCCTCGGCACCCAGGACGCCGCCGAAGGACGAGCCGCCTTCGCCGAGCGGCGCCCCGGACACTTCGAAGGAAGGTGACGACCGTGCCCGCTGAGATCGCTCCCGGAATCCACCGCCTGGCCACGGCCTACCCGCACGTGTGCGGCCTCCCGCTCTGGCTGCACGTGATCGACGCCGGCTCCGAGCTGGTCCTGCTCGACGCAGGCATCGCGTCGACACCCGAGTCGGCCACGGCGCCGGAACTCGCGGCGCTGGCGCTCGGCCTCCAGGATCTGACGCTGGTGGTGAACAGCCACGCGCATCCCGACCACATGGGCGGCAACGCCGTACTGCGCAAGCACAGCAACCGCGCACGCTTCGCCGCACCCGCACCCGCGCTCGAGGCCGGCTGGCTGGAGGACAACGACCGACTCGTGACCGAGCTGTGGGGTTCAGACCCGGACGCGCTGGACCTGTCCGAGGCGCAGCGGTCCGAGTTGGCCGGCATGCTCGACGAGCGGGTGCGCATCGACGTACTGCTTCGGGACGGCGACCGGCTGCCGGGTGAGCGTTCGTTGCAGGTGATCATGACGAGCGGACACAGTCCCGGGCACATCGCCGTACTGGACGAGACGTCACGGACCCTGTTCACATTCGACGACGTGCAGGGGCGTGGACGCCCGTACCTCGGCAGTGACGTCTGGCTGGCGCCGCTCTACACCGACGTCGCCCGGTACACCGCCGGGCTGGCCCGGCTGCTCGACCTCGACTTCGACGTGCTGGTTCCGTCGCACGGAGACGCGATGGACGCGACCGCCGGCCGGAAGCTGATCGCGGAGAGCATCGAATGGGTCGACGAGGTCGAGACCTTGACCACCGGCCTGCTCCGGACGCGCGGCTCGCTGACTGTCCGTGACCTCGCGGATGCCATCGGTACCGAGCTCGGGGCTTACGGCGGGATCAACCTGCAGACCGTCCGGATGGCCCGGGCGCACCTGGAGCGGCTGGCCCGCTCCGGAGCCGCCGAAACCCGGTGGCACGACCGCGGGTGACCGGTTTCTGACAGACACTCCGACCGAAGCTGCGAAATTCCCCACGACACGACACAGTCGAACATCGGAGAACGGAAAACGCTCTCCGAGAGAGTGGGGGGTTACGACCCGGGAGTGTCACGTGGCTCAAACAGACCGAATCCCCAGCCGGCAGGTCACTGCCGGACCGCCGACCGGCTCCGGACCACCGGGCGCCGTTACGGACAGTAGAAGAAGGAGACGTCCGGAGCACAGCACGAACGGCAAGCCGCTGTCCTGGTGGGTGCGGATTCGCCGTGACAAAGTCATGCTGCTGATGGCCCTGCCGGGCCTGGCGCTGATGCTGGTGTTCCACTACCTGCCGTTGTTCGGGAACCTGATCGCGTTCCAGGAGTACCTGCCGTTCGTCCCGCTCGGCCGCAGTGCGTGGGTCGGCCTGGACAACTTCAAGGTCATCTTCAACGGCGACCCGGAGTTCCTGAACGCACTGAAGAACACCCTGCTGATCACGCTGGTGCAGGTGCTGTTCGTGTTCCCCGCACCGATCGCGCTGGCGCTGCTGCTGAACAGCCTGCTGTCCGAGCGGATCAAACGCGTCGTGCAGTCCGTGCTGTACCTGCCGCACTTCCTGTCCTGGGTGATCGTCGTCGCGATCTTCCAGCAGATCCTCGGCGGCAGCGGCCTGATCAACAACTTCCTGCGGTCGCACGGGATGGGGACGATCGACTTCCTCGGCAATCCGGACGGGTTCATAGCGCTGCTGACCAGCCAGGTGATCTGGAAGGACACCGGCTGGGGCACGATCCTGTTCCTGGCCGCGCTGACCCAGATCGATCCGGGGTTGTACGAGGCGGCCCGCGTGGACGGCGCGTCGCGCTGGCGGCAGCTGTGGCACGTGACGATCCCCGGGATCCGCGGCCTGATCATCCTGCTGCTGATCCTGCGGCTCGGCGACTCGCTGACCGTCGGCTTCGAGCAGATCATCCTGCAGCAGAACCTGGTCGGCCGCCCGGCCAGTGAGGTGCTCGACACGTACGTCTACAACAACGGCGTACTGGCCGGCCAATGGGGCGTCTCCGCCGCGGTCGGACTCGTGAAGGGTCTGGTCGGTGTCGCCCTGGTGCTCGGCGCCAACAAGATCGCCCATGTCTTCGGGGAAGCGGGGGTGTACAAGCGATGAGTCTGGCTCAGCCGAAAGGTATCGACGACGGTCCGGCGATGTCGGCGCGGATCGTCAAGGGCATCGTGCTGGTGATCTGCTGCGCGGTCGTGATCGTCCCGTTCATCGGCGTCATCTCGACCAGCATCGCCAGCCAGAACCACGTCACGAACTCCGGCGGCTTCGTGCTCTGGCCGGACGGCCTGAACCTCGACGCGTACGAGTCGATCTTCAACGGCGGCGTGGTCCAGCGGGCGCTGGTGGTCAGCATGGTGATCGCCGCCGGCGGCACGCTGGTCAGCCTGACCGGATCGACGATGCTCGCGTACGCACTCAGCCGGCCGGGCACCTTCGGGCAGCGGCCGATCCTGATGATCGTGCTGTTCAGCCTGCTGTTCAGCCCGGGCCTGATCCCGAACTACCTGGTGGTGAAGGAATTCGGGCTGCTCGACTCGCTGCTCGCACTGATCCTGCCGACGGCGATCAGCGGCTTCAACGTGATCGTGCTGCGGGCGTTCTTCATGGGCATCCCGGACTCGGTGCTCGACTCCGCGCGGATCGACGGCGCGGGCGACTTCCGGATCTTCTGGTCGATCGTGCTGCCGCTGTCGCGGGCCGTGCTCGCGGTCGTCGGCCTGTTCTACGCGGTCGGGTACTGGAACGCGTTCTTCAACGCGATGCTCTACATCAACGACACGGCGAAGTGGCCGTTGCAGCTGGTGCTGCGGACGTACGTCGTCAACAACACCGAGCTGAGCAGCGGCGATCTCGGCGGCGCGGCGGCCGATCAGCTGCCGCCGCAGGAGTCGATCCAGATGGCGATCCTGGTGGTGTCGCTGGTACCGATCCTGATCGTGTACCCGTTCCTGCAGCGGCACTTCGCCAAGGGCATGCTGACCGGGGCGGTGAAGGGATGACGATCAGCAGAAGGCGTTTCCTCGGCGGTTCGCTGGCCGCCGCCGCGACGGCCGGCGGCCTGAGCGGTTGCTCGACGGTGACTCGGTCGACCGACATCGCTGCGTTGAACAGGCCGGTCGAGTTGCCGACGTACAAACGGTTCGACGGTCCGCAGCCGGACCTGCCGCGCAGTCACCCGCTGATGCCGGACTGCTTCTACCGGTTTCCGGCGGATCCGGTGAAGGTGACCGGCGGCCCGCCGGGCGACGGCAGCGAGCTGGTGGGTACGGCGCTGACGTCGAACCCGATCCCGCCGACGGCCGACCGCAACCCGTACTGGCAGGAGCTCAACCGGCGGCTCGGGTCGAAACTGGACCTGACCATCACGGCGGCGACCGATTACGCGAACAAGTTCGCCACCGCCGTGGCCGGTGACACGTTGGGCGACCTGTTCAACGTCGACGGCGGGTTCGCGTACCTTCCGCAATTCCTGGAGGCGCGGGCGCAGGACCTGACCGAGTACCTGTCCGGCGACGCGATCCTGGAGTACCCGTTCCTGGCGAACGCGCCCCAGGCGTCCTGGCGCGGGTGCGTGTTCGCCGGCGGCATCCGCGCCGTACCGATCCAGCGCGGCGTGATGTCGTCGAACACGCTGCTGGTGCGGCAGGACATCCTCGACCAGCTCGGCGTCGAGATCGGGGCGGTGACCGTCGACGAACTGGTGCGGGTGGCGAAGGCGGTCACCGACGGCCGGAAGAACCGGTGGGCGTTCGCAGTCCCGCCGACGGCCCATGTGAGCGCGATGCTGCGGCTGCCGAACGGGTGGGAGGTTCGCGACGGGAAGCTCGTCCACAGCCGGGAGCTGCCGGAGCACAAGGAGCTGCTCGCGATCACCCGGCAGCTGGTGAAGGACGGCCTGATCCATCCCGACGGGGTGGCGAAGAACAACCAGAAGGTCTGGTTCAGCAACGGGTCGGCGGTGATGACGCAGGACTCGTACTCGTCCATCCAGAGCTTCTACCGGCGGGCGACGAACCCGAACTTCAGCATCACGATCCCGGTGCCGCGCTCGGCCGACGGCCAGGTCGGCCGGGTACTGCTGGGTTCGCCGAACAACTCGATCGCCGCGATCCGGCCGAGTTCACCGGAGCGGACGAAGATGCTGCTGGGGGTGCTGAACTGGCTCGCGGCGCCGTTCGGGACCGAGGAGTACCTGTTCCGCAAGTTCGGGCTGGCGGGACGGCACTACACGCTGAAGGGGACCGATCCACAGCTGACCAAGGACGGTCAGAGCGAAGTATGCCTCGGTGAGTTCCCGGTGCAGTACCTCGCCGACGGGCCGTACCCGGCGTACTTCCCGGGACACCCCGAGGCCGTGGACATGGCGTACAACCAGCTCAAGGCCGTGCTTCCGACAGCGATCCTGTCGCCGACGTACGGGCTGTACTCGCCGACCCAGTCGACCAAGGGCAAGGTCCTCGACACCCGGATGGACTCGCTCACCAAGGACATCCAGCTGGGCCGGGCCGACCTGAAGGCCTGGGACGAGGCGGTCGCCGACTACCGGAAGTCCGGCGCCGACGCGATCCGTGACGAACTCGAGCAGGCCATGTCGGCCAGGGGCGACAGCTGACCCGACCGGCCGTCCCGCCCGCCGCCTGTTGCGCGGCGGGCGGGACTGCTGTCACCGGCAGCTTTATTGGCAGCCTTCTACTGGCAGCGGAGGGCGTCCAGGTCGGGTGCCTGGCCCATCGCCGCGCTGCCCGCGTCGTTGGGGTGCAGGCCGTCGCCACCGTCGTACGCCGGTGCGAGGCGGGACGGATCGGCCGGGTCCCGGGTGGCGGCGTCGAAGTCGACGACCGCGTCGAATTCGCCGCTGGTGCGGATGAACGCGTTCACCGCCTGCCGTGTCGCCTCCTTCTCCGGCGTGTACACGAACGAACCGCCCACCGGCGTCAACGTCCCGCCGGCGATGCATCGACCGGACGCGTGCACCCGCGCGATCAGCTGCCGGTAGCCGGCAATCAGCTCGTCCGCGGTGGCTCCCGCGTAGATGTCGTTGATCCCCTCGAGGGCCAGCACCGTCCGTACGCCGGGTTTGGTCAGCACGTCCTGGTCCAGCCGGGCCAGTGCGCTGGCGCCCGCACTGCCGGCCTTCGCGATGCCGCCGAGCACGCGGTTGCCGGAGATGCCTTCGTTCGAGACCCCCAGCCGCCGCGGCTCCGGCAGTTGCGCGTACCGGTTCGCCAGGACGTCCGGCCAGCGACGGTTGGTGTCGATCGTGCTGCCGACCGAGGACGTGATCGAGTCCCCGAGCGCCGCGACCGTCTGCACCGGCCTCGGTGCGTCGACGATCGCCGCGTTGAGGAAGTACCACGCCGACGACTCCGTCCGGTACGGCGTACTCGACTCGTCGGCGGCGTGATCACCCGCGGTCGACTTGTAGCTGTGCTGCATCGCGCGGTTGTGTGCGGTGATCACACCGGTCGATCCGACCACGTGCAGGCTGACCGTCAGGCTTGTCAGGGCGGGCACCGGACCGGGCAACGGATCGCTGAGCGCCATCGCACCAGGCGGGATCGTGACCGTCGTACTCCCGCCGAACGTCAGCCGCCGGCTCGTTCCGGGGACCACAGCCGCGCCGATCGCCTGGCGGCCGACGTACACCGAGTCGGTGACCAGCGGCTGGTCCCCGTTGGCGTTCGAGATCCGGATCCGCAGGTCGGTCCCGCCGACACTGGTCCGGAGGATGTTCCGGACCGTCATGTCGCCGAGCGTGCCGCCCGCGATGTCGTCGGCGGCACCCCACGTCGTCACGGGACCAGTGCGCAGGCCACTGCTCGTGGTGTTGGCCGGACCGCCGCTCGCGGTCCCCTTCGGACCGGCGGGTGCGGCTGCCACCAGTCCTGCCGCACCCACCGCTGTCACCAGCAAACTCGCGCCCAACCGGCGCCACGTAGATGTCATGTCCCGCACCCCATCGCGGCGAACCACCGTATGCAATCGTTTGCACATTCATTGTCGCCGAGTGGTTGGAATCTTGAGGCGAATGGTTGGGGCCGGTGCGACAGGAGGTCTCCGCCCTGATGCGACGTCTGCACGCCTGGTGATGCCGGTATGATCAACGATTCAGCAGACACCTCCTGTCGTTCGGGCCCGCACGGCCTCCCGGACCGTCGCGACGACCCATTGCGGATCGCCAAGGATCTGTTGGTAGGTGAACCTGAGAACGAGCCAGCCGGCCGTCACGAGCTCGTCGTACCGGCGGCAGTCCGCGGCGAACGCGTTCGGCGACCCGTGGAACTCGAACGCCTCGGCCTCCAGCGCAACGCGCGCAGGCCGGTGCCCGAGATCGACCCTGGCACGGAACGCGCCGCAGCTCACCAGCACCTGCGGTTCGAACCCGTCGACGCCCGCCGAGATGAGCAGCGCACGGAGCATCGACTCGAGAAAACTGTCCGCGCGGCCGTCCGCCAGCGCCGCGACTCGCCGCGCATTCGGGCAACCCGGTCCGCGTAAGGTCCGGGCCGCGGCCACCAGTTCGTCCGGAAGAAGCAGCCTGCGGGCCAACGCCGCGTCGGCGACGGCGAGCGCTTCGCCGAACGGAAGGATTCGGGCGCAATCGCAGACAGTTCGCAGGGCGGACGTCACGCCGGTGCGTCGCTCGTCGGCCGTGGTGTGCGACCAGTGCAGGACCGCGGGCGGTCCGGGGCGGGGCCGGCGATGGGCAGGAAGGATGATGTGTGGCTTCTCCGGTGGAACCAGCAGTGGAAGGCCCCACACCCGGGCGGCGCTCACATGCGAGAGGACGCCGTGGTAGGCGAGAGCCGTCGTGTGGTCTGTCGCGGCGCCGGGCAGCACGTAGAGCCCGCGGGCCGCACGAGTGATCTCGCCGCGTCTGACGGCTGACGCGACAGCCTTCTTCGACGTTGCCGCTACCAGCTCCGCGGCCGTCGCTCGGCCGCCGTTGTGCCGGAGGAAATCAGCAACACACATCACCGACGCATGGTGCACCAGATGGCACCGGTGGCGGTCTGGGTTGTCCACAGGGGACCGAACAACAGGAGGTGTCACCTGAGGCGGGCCCCCGTCCCGTCGGCCACACCCGGCGGGTCGCCAATGGAGGGCGGTACCTCCTGTCCTTCGGGCCCAGGGACAATAGACAGTGATGACGCTGACTGAGAAGTTGCCGGAGACTGTTGAGCCTGACGACCTGTTCGACGCCTTTCAGGGGTGGGTGACCGAGCAGGGCATCTCGCTGTACCCGGCGCAGGAGGAGGCGTTGATCGAGGTGATGACGGGGTCGAACGTGATCCTGTCCACACCGACCGGCTCCGGCAAGAGCCTGGTGGCCACCGGCGCGCACTTCGCCGCGGTCGCGAACGGGCAGCGGACGTTCTACACCGCGCCGATCAAGGCATTGGTGTCGGAGAAGTTCTTCGCGCTGTGCGACGTGTTCGGGGCGGACAAGGTC
Organism: Kribbella sp. NPDC048915; assembly: GCF_040649595.1. Taxonomy (NCBI): domain Bacteria; kingdom Bacillati; phylum Actinomycetota; class Actinomycetes; order Propionibacteriales; family Kribbellaceae; genus Kribbella; species Kribbella sp. NPDC048915. Next base: position 143,139 of record NZ_JBEZFT010000001.1, read on the forward strand.
GGCATGCTGACCGGCGACGCGGCCGTCAATGCCGGCGCCCCGATCATCTGCTGTACGGCGGAGGTGCTGGCGAACATCGCGCTGCGCGAAGGGGCGGACGCGGACGTCGGCCAGGTGGTGATGGACGAGTTCCACTTCTACTCCGAGCCGGACCGCGGCTGGGCCTGGCAGGTGCCGCTGCTCGAGCTGCCGAAGGCGCAGTTCGTGCTGATGTCCGCGACCCTCGGCGACGTCGAGCGGTTCAAGATCGACCTGTCCCGGCGGACCGGCCGGCCGACGGCGATCGTCGCTTCCGGCGAGCGCCCGGTCCCGCTGATCTACAAGTACGTCACCACGCCGCTGCACGAGACCCTCGAAGAGCTGCTCACCACCCACCAGGCGCCGGTGTACGTCGTGCACTTCACCCAGGCGGCCGCCCTCGAGCGCGCTCAGGCGCTGATGAGTATCAACGTCTCCTCGAAGGAGGAGAAGGAGAAGATCAACGAGCTGATCGGGCACTTCCGGTTCAGCAAGGGGTTCGGCCGGACGCTGCAGCGGCTGGTGAAGCACGGCATCGGCGTGCACCACGCCGGCATGCTGCCGAAGTACCGCCGGCTGGTCGAGCAGCTCGCACAGGCCGGGCTGCTGAAGGTCATCTGCGGCACCGACACGCTCGGCGTCGGCATCAACGTCCCGATCCGGACCGTCGTCCTCACCGCGCTCAGCAAGTACGACGGGCGCCGGCAGCGGATCCTCAAGGCGCGCGAGTTCCATCAGATCGCGGGGCGGGCCGGCCGGGCGGGGTACGACACCTCCGGTACCGTCGTCGTGCAGGCGCCGGACCACGTGATCGAGAACGTCAAGGCGCTCGCGAAGGCCGGTGACGACCCGAAGAAGCAGCGCAAGGTGCAGCGGAAGAAGCCGCCGGAAGGCTTCGTCACCTGGGGCGAGGACACCTTCGACCGGTTGGTCGCGGCCGAGCCCGAGGCGCTGCGGTCCCGGATGCGGGTCAGCCACGCGATGCTGCTCAATGTGATCGCCCGCGACGGCAACGCGTTCGAGAGCATGCGGCGGCTGCTGCGCGACAACCACGAGGACTCCAAGGCGCAGGTCCGGCTGATCCGCCGGGCGATCCAGATCTACCGCACGCTGGTCACCGCCGGCGTGGTGGAGCGCCTCGACGAACCGGACGAGAGCGGGCGCATCCTGCGGCTCACCGTCGACCTGCAGAAGGACTTCAGCCTCAACCAGCCGCTGTCCACGTTCGCGCTGGCAGCGCTGGACCTGCTCGACCCGGGCGATCCGTCGTACGCGCTCGACGTGGTGTCGATCATCGAGGCGACGCTGGAGGATCCGCGCGCGGTGCTCTGGGCGCAGGAACACCACGCCCGCGGCGAGGCCGTGAACGCGATGAAGGCCCAGGGCATCGAGTACGACGAGCGGATGGAGCTGCTCGAGGACGTCAGCTGGCCGAAGCCGCTCGAGGAGTTGCTGGAGGCAACCTTCGAGATGTACCGGCAGACGCATCCGTGGATCGCGGACACCGGGCTGTCGCCGAAGTCGGTGGTCCGGGACATGTTCGAGCGGGCGATGACGTTCGGCGAGTTCATCGGGTTCTACGGGCTGGCGCGCTCCGAAGGCATCGTGCTGCGGTACCTGAGCGATGCGTACAAGGCGCTGCGCCAGACCGTACCGCCGGACAAGGTGAACGAGGACCTCGCGGACCTGATCGAGTGGCTCGGCGAGGTCGTCCGGCAGACCGATTCCAGTCTGCTGGACGAGTGGGAGGAGCTCACCAACCCCACCGACGAAGAGGTCGCTGAGCCGACGCCGGCCGGCCCGCGCCGAATCACCTTGAACACCAGGGCTTTCCGTGTCCTGATCCGCAACGCGATGTTCCGCCGGGTCGAGCTGCTCGCCCTGCATCGCTGGGCCGAGCTCGGCGCGCTGGACAGCGAGTCCGGCTGGGACGCGGGGCGCTGGGCCGAGGCGGGTACGGCGTACTACGCCGAACACGACGTGGTCGGCACCGGCCCGGCCGCCCGTGGTCCGGCCCTGTTCCTGGTCGAGGAGCACCCCGGGTATTGGGAGGTCCAGCAGATCATCGACGACCCGGAAGGCAACCACGACTGGCGCATCACCGCCACCGTCGACCTCAACGCCTCCGACGACGCCGGCGAACTCGTCCTCGAACTGGTCTCCTTCAAAGCCCTGTAGCGTTCCGGAAGCCTGCCGTCCGGAACCTGCGGTAGACCAGGGGATATGAGCCTTCCGGAGGAGATCGTCGAGGCCGTCCGCGTCGAGGTTCGTCCCGGCCACCACCTGGCGGTTCGCCGGCGTGGCGCGGGCGGCGTACCGTTGCTGCTGGTCCACGGGTTCCCGTGCACCAGTCGTATCTGGGCGCACAACCTCGTCCCGCTGGCCTCGGCCGGCTTCGATGTCGTCGCGCCGGATCTTCGCGGCTACGGCCAGTCCGACTTCGCCCCCGACGGTTTCTACGACCTGAACGCGTTCGGGACGGACCTTCTCGGTCTGTTCGACAGATTCGACTGGGAGTCGGCGGTGGTCGCGGGCCACGATCTCGGCGCGTCGGTCGCCATCGATCTGGCCAACCGTCATCCGGAACGGGTCGACCGCCTGGTGATCCTGGACGACTCCACACCAGCGCTCGACGAGGCCTTCGCCGCAGCCGGAATCCCTGCGGGCAACGCGTCGTCGGCGGTGTACGACTACGTCCGCCGTCAAGGGCTGGCAGCCGACGAGCTGGTGGCGGAGCTCAGCACACCCGAGCAGCGACGGCGGTACGTCGCCGAGTTCTACGGGCACCGGCTGTGGTGCCCGCCGGACGCCTTCGACGAGGACGATCTGGCGTTCTTGACCGAGCCGTACGGCGACGCCGCGCGACTGCGTGCATCCTTTGCGGACTACGAGGTTGTCATGGGCACCCGGCCGCTGTCGGCGCCGGAGCTGCTCGACCGACCGGTCCGGCAACGCGCACTCGTCGTGGTCGGCGAGGACCAGGTGACGAAGAACCACCACGTCGAGGAGCGCTGCGCGATCGGCTTCCCGGAGGCGGTCGGCCCGTTCTGGGTCAAAGGCGCCGGCCACTTCCTGCCGTGGGAACGAGCTGAGCTGGTCAACCGCGCCGTCAGCTCGTTCTGCGGGGATTTGCTGGGCAGGTGATCAGCTCGGCCAGGCGATGTCGACTTCGGTTTCGGCTTCGTAGTCGACGGACGGTACGTCGAAGCCGTACAGGCGGCGTACTTCGGTGAAGAACCAGGCGGCGTCGGCGACCTCGGCGATGTTGTCCGGGGCGGCCCGCTCCCACTGGTGGCGTACGGCGGACTGGACGTCGTCGGTGAGTTCCCAGCGGTCGAGGCGGATGCGGCCCTCGTCGTCGAGATCCAGTGGGGTCTCGCCGGTGAGTTGCGACCACAGGGCGATGGACTGCTCCATCGGCGTCTGCAGATGGGTCACCTTGTGCAGCAGGCTGACGTAAAGACCGATGCCGGGGATGGCGGACGACGCCTGGGTCACGGCCGCGCCGTTCACCGAAGTCATCGCGGTCACGCCGTCCGCGGCCAGCTTCAGAGCGGTCTGCTCCAGGTCGGCCTTGGCCGCGCCGATCGAGCCCTGCCGGTACAGCGGCCCGGTCAACTCCGAGCCGATGTAGGTGAGCGCCACCGTGCTGAACCCAGGCTTGAGCAGGTCACGGTCGCGCAGTGCGGTGATCCAGCGGGTCCAGTCCTCGCCGCCCATCACCTTCACGGTCTGCGCGATCTCGTCGTCGGTCGCGACCTCGATGCCGACCTCCTGCAGCACCGGCGCGCCGTCGTCGAACGCGAGGCTCTTGGTGACGTGCTCCGTGCCGATGGCCTTGAGCACCGACTGGTAGGTCTCACCGGTCCGCGGGTCCGTCCGCCGCGGTGCGGCCACGCTGTAGATCAGGTGATCGATCCCACCCAGCTGCTCGGTGACCAGGTCGAGGACCTCGTCCTTGGTGGTGTCCGCGAACGCGTCGGCGTTCACGAACGACCACGAGCGGCCGAGTTCGGCCGCGAGCGCGGCGGTCTCGGCGGTGCGGTACCACCCGGCGGTCGCCGTACGACGGGCCGTGGCGGCCTTCTCGAAGCAGATGCCGATGCCGTCGACGCCGTACCGCGCGAGACCGGCGATCGTGGTCGCGAGCCCGTACCCGGAACTCGACCCGATCACCAACGCCGTACGCCGCTCCGCGGGCCGCTGCTCGACCTCCGCCGCCATGTCCCGCACGACCTGGGCACACCCGGCCGGATGCGAGTCGAGGAACAGGAACCCACGCCCCACCGGCCTCACCACACGCTGAGTCATGCGTCAGACCCTAACCCGCCGCCCGCCGACGGGGTGCTACACCACTGACCTGTTGCAGCGGGCCGGCGGCGAAACAACCGGTCAGTTCCAGTACATCTCCGCGTCGTCGGGCTCGACCACGACGTCGGCGCCCAGGCGGCGCAGGTTGCCGGCGAAGTCGGTGTAGCCGCGGTGGACGTGGTGCGCCGCCGAGACCAGCGTCTCGCCCTCGGCCGCGAGACCGGCCAGGACCAGCGCGGCGCCGGCGCGGATGTCGGAGGCGACCACCGGCGCGCCGGACAGCCGCGGTACGCCGCGGACCACGGCGTGATGCCCGTCGGTCTGGATCTGCGCGCCGAGCCGGGTCAGCTCCTGCGCGAAGGTGAACCGGCCCTCGAACAGGTTCTCGGTGACCATCGCGGCGCCGTCGCTGAGTGCGTTCAGTGCGATCACGAAGGCCTGCAGATCGGTCGCGAACCCGGGGTAGGGGAGTGTGACCACGTCCACCGGCTTCGGGCGGTCGTCCATCCGGACCCGGAAGCCCTGGTCGAGCACCGAGATCTCGGCGCCGGCCCGGTGCAGCTTGTCCAGCGGCAGTTCCAGATGCTCGGCGTGACCGTTCGCGATCGTGACGTCACCTTTGGTGATCGCCGCTGCGAACGCCCAGCTTCCGGACACGATCCGGTCCGGGACCACCACGTGCTCGACCGGCTCGAGCCGGTCCACACCGGTGATCTCGATCCGCGGCGACCCGGCGCCGACGATCTGCGCGCCCATGTCGACGAGCATCATCGCGATGTCCTGGATCTCCGGCTCGCGGGCGGCGTTCTCGATGATCGTCGTCCCGCGCGCGAGCACCGCCGCCATCATGATCGTCTCGGTCGCGCCGACGCTCGGGAAGTCCAGCCAGACCTCGGCGCCGTGCAGTCCCTGCGGCGCCTCGGCGATCACGAAACCGTGCTCGATGTGCACCTTCGCGCCCATCGACTCCAGGCCCGCGACGTGCATGTTCAGGCCGCGGGAGCCGATGTTGTCGCCGCCCGGCAGCGCGACCTCCGCCTGGCCGCAGCGGGCCAGCAGCGGTCCGAGCACCGAGATCGACGCGCGCAGCTTGCGGACCAGTTCGTAGTCGCACTGGTGACCGACGTCACCCGGGACCCTGATGGTCGCGAGTCGCTGGTCCGGATCGACCTTCACCTCGCACCCGAGGGTGTCCAGCAGTTGCGCCATGAACGTGACGTCGAGAATGCCCGGCACCTGCCGCAGCGTCGTCGTACCCTCCGCCAGCAGTGCCGCCGCCATCAGCTTGAGCACACTGTTCTTCGCCCCGGCCACCTCGACGGTGCCCTGGAGCCGTGCCTCACCCGCGATCCGAAACCGTTCCACCGGTCGACTGTAGCGTTTGGCTGTCACCGCCTTTGCGTAGAGTCCCTGGCATGGCTGTGAACTTGACGCGGATCTACACCCGCACCGGTGACGCCGGCGAGACCCGCCTCGGCGACAACTCGACGACGTCGAAGACGGATCCCCGGCTGGCGGCGTACGGCGAGGTCGACGAAGCGAACTCCGCGATCGGGGTGGCCATCGCGGCCGGGCATCTGAACAGTGCGATCGTGGTGCTGCTGACCAGGATCCAGAACGATCTGTTCGACGTGGGAGCGGATCTGTGCAACCCGATCACGCCGAACCCGGAGTACCCGCCGCTGCGGATCACGCAGGACTACATCGACCGGCTCGAGGGCTGGTGTGACGAGTACAACGGCCGGCTGACCAAGCTCCGCTCGTTCGTGCTGCCCGGCGGCACGGAGGGCGCCGCGTACCTGAACGTCGCCCGCGCGGTGGTACGGCGCGCCGAACGGGCCGGCTGGGCCGCCGTCGAGGCGCACGGCCCGTCCGTCAACCTGCTCGCGATCACCTATCTGAACCGGCTGTCCGACCTGCTGTTCATTCTCGGCCGGGTCGCCAACCTGTCCTCCGGCGGCGACGTCCTCTGGGTCCCGGGCGGCGAGCGCTGACTACCCGATCTCCCAGCTGAGCGGCATCCGCAGAACGCCCGCGGGCGGCAGCCCGAGCGCACTGTAGAGACCAGTGGTCAGACCGTCCAGCGTCAACGGCGCCGCGGAGACGGCCAGGTCGTCGGCCGTCGTCGGTGCCTTCAGCTGGCTGAGCAGGTTGCGGTGCGGCACCGAGACGAGCCCGATCTCCTCACGGTCCACGCCGGCCCGGTTGCAGGCGAGCGTCAACGCGTGCTGGAAGCCACCGAGCTCGTCGACCAGTTTGTGGCTGTGCGCGTCGGCCCCGGTCCAGACCCGTCCACGCGCCAGCGACTCCACGCGCTCCACGGGCAGTCCGCGGTCCTGCGCGGCCTTGGCGACGAAGTCCTCGTAGATCCGGTCGAGGGTTTCCTCCAGCCGCGCCCACTGCTCGTCGGTGAACTCTTCCAGCGAGGAGAACATCTGCGCGTTCGCGCCTTCGGACACGGCCTGCTGTGAGATGCCGATCCGCCCGAGTGTGTCCCGTACGACGCCCTTCCCGGTCAGCACGCCGATGGAGCCGGTGATCGTGCCGGGCTGCGCGACGATGACGTCCGCCGGCATCGCGACGAAGTACCCGCCCGATGCGGCCACTCCGCCCATCGACGCGATCACAGGTCGTCCGGTCGAGCGCAACCGCAGTACCTCGTTGCGGATCGCGTCCGAGGCGACGTACGAGCCGCCTGGGCTGTCGACGCGCAGTACTACTGCCTTCACTTGGTCGTTGGCCGCGACAGCACGCAATGCGGCACCGACCGTGTCCGAACCGGAGGTAGGGCCGCCCACCGGGCTGTTGGAGTTGCGTCCGACCGAGATGCCGCCGGACACGCGGACGACGGCCACCAGCGGCTTGTGCGGCCACGGCAGCGCTTTGCGTACGTCCTGCAGCGTGCGCGGACCACGCCGGATGTACCGCTCGGCCAGCAGCCTGTCGTCGTACTGGAGCTGTTTCTCCAGCTCGTCGTACACGTCGGACCGGTAGCCGAGTCGATCGACCAGTCCGGCGTCCAGACCTGCCTTCGCGGGCAGCGGCGCAGTGTCGATGAGCTCTTTGACCCGGGCGGTGTCCAACCGACGCCGTACGGCGATGCCCTCGACGATCTGCTCGTACGCCGACTCGGCGAGGCGTGACGCCATCTCCCGGGCCGGCGGGGTCATCTCGCGCTCGGTGAACATGTCGGCGGCCGTCTTGTACTCACGGCGCTTACCGAACTGCGGGATCACGCCGGCCTTGTCCAGCGCGCCGCGGACGAAGACCGCCTGCACGGACACACCGGTGATGGCCAGGTCGCCGGACGGCTGCACCCAGATCTCGTCGAACGCGGTCGCCAGGTAGTACGGCACGGTGCCCTGACCGGTCTCGCCGAACGACTCCGTCCACGCCACGGCAGGCTTGCCCGAGGTACGGAAGTCGGCGATCGCCTCCCGCAGCTCCTGCACCTGGGCGAGCGAGAGGCGATGTGCGCCGAGATGCGCCACGACGCCCACCACACCGTCGTCGCGGGCGCCCTTGCGCAGCGCCGCCACCAGCTCCCGCAGCGTCGGCAGATGCCGCGCCCGGAACGCCGCGATCGGCGACGAGGGCGGCGTCTCGAGCACGCCGCGGGTCAGATCCAGCTCAAGCAGAGTCCCCATACCCAGACCCTAGACCCCGGACCCCAGGGCGCGGAGGGCTCAACGGATCGACCTGGAAGGTGGCGTCGGTCGCTCGTCGGTCCAGCCGGACTCGAGGACGACAACGGAGCCCGACTTCACGCCGCGGATGGTCGAGCTGAGCAGGCGTCCGGTGACGGGGTCGATGACGTACGTCGCGCCGTCTGAGTAGAGCGTGGTGCGGTCGCTGCTCGGCGCGGTCGGGTCCGGGAGGATGCTCACCTCGGTCCCGACGCGGCCGATCGGGTCCTTGACGCCCGGGCGGATCTGCGTGCCGGGCAACGCGGCCAGCACCCGCAGCGCGGCGCCCCGGAGCTTCGGGGGCGAGGGCATCTCGAACAGCAGCCGGCCCGCCGCGGAGAACACCGCGTAGTCCCGTTCGGTACCGGTCAGGCCCGGCCCGGAGGCTTTGGCGAGAACCGCGCCGAGTGCCTCGGGGTCGGTCGGCAGCGCGGCGATCTGCTGCGCGCTGAGCAGCCGCTCGCCCAGGAAGTAGCCGGGCGGGACGTCGCGGAACGACATCTTGTTCACCACCGGTGCGTCGCGCTTGTGCAGGTCGACCCAGCCGAACCAGGACTCGGCACCCGGCTTCATCGGCATCCAGCTCTCGGTGATCGACCGGCGTGTGGACGCCGGCGTCGACGTCTCCTGGAGGCTGCGGACGCGGAAGTACTTCCCCGAGACCTTTTCGTCCTTCTCCTGCCGTACTGCGGTCGCAATGAGCACCTCGGCCGCTGTGGCGAGTCGCGGCGCAGTAGTAGTCGTCGGTCCGCCCGGTTCACTCGGCACGCCGCCGTTGTCGGCCCCTCCGACGAGCAGTGCGCCGCCTAGCCCCACTACGGCGACCAGTGCGGTCGCAGCAGTGATCGCCGTACCTAGCCAACCGGTCCGGAGCCGTGACATCGGACGCTGGTGCATCAGCTGCTGGAGCCGGCGTCGCGCGGCCTGAGTGGACTCAGGTGTCGGCGGCTCCTGCTCCGGGAACGCCTTCCGCAGTACGTCGAACTCGTTCACGACTGCTCCTCCGCAGGGTTCGTGACTGCCTCTCGTACCGCTTTCCGCGCACGGGACAGCCGCGAGCACACCGTCCCGTACGCAATGCCCAGCGCCGCCGCGACCTCGTCGTACGTCAACTGGCCCAGTGCGACGAGCAACAGCACCTCACGGTCCTTGGCGTTCAGCTTCGCCAGCGCGGCCGCCAGCTCACGCGAGACGCCCTGCGCTGTCACCTGTGCCGCTACCCGGTCCTCGTGCGCTGCGGCGGGCACAGGTGCCGGCAGTTTCGCTGCGGCCCGCCACGCCCGTACCTCGTCCCGCCGGTGCCGGCGGATCAGATTGGTCGCGATCCCGTACAGCCACGCCCGCACCACCCCACTGCGCCGGTCGAACCGCTCCCGCTGCCGGAACGCGATCAGGAAGGTCTCCGCGGCCAGGTCGTCCGCGACGTCCGTCCCCAGCCGCCGGGCCACGTAGCCGTGCACCTGCCCGAAGTACCGGTCGAAGACGACGGCGAACCGCTCCGGCTCGCCAACAGACGCCTCGAGCGCCAGCACGTCATCTGCCGCTGAGCCCGTCGCCGAGCCCGTCGCTGAGCCCGTCGCAGGTGCAGCGCCGGTGTCCGGGACAGCGCCGGGCCTGGGTACACCGGGCTTGGGTATGCCGGGCTTGGGTATGCCGGGCTTGGGTATGCCGGGCTTGGGTACGCCGGGACGGCGGGCCCGCCCGGGCAGGATCAGCGCGGCTTCGGGTGTCACACCCTCTTCTTGTCCGATGTCCCCAGAGCCCTTCTCGCCACCGGCTGGTACCGACAACAGCCGAGGGGCCGGCGAGTACCGGCCCGGTGAGAAGGACGTTTGAGAACGCTCTCAGGTGGACAGGCGCCGTCAGGGAGTTTCGAGCAGCCCGCGAGCTGCGGCCTCGTCCTGCGGCCAGACGTACACCGTCCAGCCGTCCTTGGTGTGCGCCGCCGTTCCCTTGATGCCGAACGTCTTCAGCCGGCTCACCAGCACCCGCGCCTCGTTGTAGCTGGGCACGGTCCGGATGTCGACCAGCAGCCCGAACGCGTCCCGCTCCGCCGGATTCCGGTCCACCCGGCGCACCAGCGAGCCACCCTTCGCCTTCGAGAACGCCCAGCGGCACAGCAGTACCGTCACGCCGGCCAGGGCGAGGGCCACGACCGGGAAGAGGAAGTAGTTCTCGGCGAACACAAGGTCCATTGTCGCGCGAAACAAAAGATCCCGAGGTCTTGGCAACCTTCGGTGTCTGCAGGGAGTCTTTACCAACACAGACGCTGTCACGCGGCCGATGGACTCGGGGGCCGCCGGAAGAGCGGAGGGCACGGACATGCTCGCACCGACCCACACCAACCCGGACGACTTCGTAACCAGTCACGACACCCGTCACCCCGCGCGGCCGGAGAACGTCGTGCATCTCAGTGGAATTCTGGACGTGCGCTCGGTCGGCGACGTCCGTCAAACACTCAACGAACTCATCGACACCTCCGACGGCGACGTGATCGTCGACCTGGAGCAGGTGGACGCTGTCGACGCCACCGGCCTCGGCCTCCTGGTCGCGACCCACCGCCGGACTCAGCTCCTCGGCCGCCAACTGGTTCTCTGGCACCCGATGCCGTCGGTCGTCCGCATCCTCGCGGTCACCCGCCTGCACCGAGTCCTCAACGTCGAACGCACGCCACTCCTCGCCTCCTGACCACCTCCGGTGCACACCCCGGACTTCTTCAGCGGATCTCTGGCTCTTGTGAGCGATCCGCAGGTGGGGTCCGGGTGACCGAGTCGGCGACCGCGCCGTACGACCGCGAGTACGACCGCGCGCGTTCCCGCCGCCGAGGCCCCTTGAGCCCCGACCAGGGACCGCGAACACCCATCCGGACCATGCACACCCGCCCGGGACCGTGCACACCCGCCCGGGACCGTGCACACCCGCCCGGGACCGTGCACACCCGTCCGGGACCGTGCACACCCGTCCGGGACCGTGCACACCCGTCCGGGACCGTGCACACCCGTCCGGGACCGTGCACACCCGTCCGGGACCGTGCACCCCATCCCGGGACCGTGCACCCCATCCCGGGACCGTGCACACCCACCCGGGACCGTGCACACCCGCCCGGGGCCTTGAACAAGCAATAACCACTCCACACCCACCACAACCTGTTCAAACCCCCGACTTCAGCCCGCACGACGACCGGCGCAGCCAACCACAGCCAGCCTCATACGAACGGATAACCCCGCCAGCTGGGGGTTCTCTGCTCTCATACCGACGAAGAACCCCCAACACGCGGGGTTATCCGCTCGTATGCCGTGCCGCGGATCAGCCGGTGGTGGATCAGCCGGGCGGTGGTCTGGTCAGCGGTGATCTGGTTGGCGGTGTTCGGCACGAGGTGACGGTGCGACGACGAGCGTGACGGTGCGGCGACGAGCGTGACGGTGCGGCGACGAGCGCGCGTCGACTTGGTCACCCGGCCCGCCACCCACGGATCGGTCACAAGAGACGGATTTCTCCTGCCGGCATGTCAAGGATGCTCGACCGGCGCCGACCGATCAGCGAACATCGTTGAGCCGGACAAGGAGAGGTCATGGCAATCACCAGTCAGTCCGCGAACAAGCAGACCGTCGAGCGGTACATCGACGGGTTCAACACATCCGACCACGAGCAGATCCTGTCGTGCCTGACCGAAGACATCGAGTGGACCGTCTTCGGCCACTTCCGGATCACCGGCAAGGAGGCGTACGACGCCAACATCGAGGGGCCGGACCCGGTCGGTGTGCCCCCGAAGGTCACGATCACTCGGATGGTCGAGGAGAACGACGTCGTGATGGCCGAGATGACCCTGGAAGCACTCCAGAAGGACGGCAGTGTGATGCGCGCCGCGATGGGTGAGGTGTTCGTGATGCGCGACGGTCTGATCTGCGAGCGCCGGGCGTACGTCGTGCCGCTGACCGAGAACGGCTACAAGTAACGCAAGGCCACCGAGCGGGCCGCACCGCCTCGCTCTGGCCCGATCCGCGTGCCTGGCGATGTGATCCATGCCCTTGGTGATGCCAGTCACGAGAGTAGGACTCACAAGGGCACAGAGTCCTACTCTCGGGTACATGGCGACCGAGAAGGATCGACCCTGGGTGATGCGGACGTACGCGGGCCATTCGTCCGCGGCCGAGTCCAACGCGCTGTTCCGCCGGAACCTCGCCAAGGGCCAGACCGGTCTGTCGGTCGCGTTCGATCTGCCGACCCAGACCGGGTACGACGCGGACCATCCGCTCGCGAAGGGTGAGGTCGGCAAGGTCGGCGTACCGATCGCGCACCTGGGTGATGTCCGGGCGTTGTTCGACCGGATCCCGCTCGCGCAGATGAACACGTCGATGACGATCAACGCGACCGCGATGTGGCTGCTCGCGCTGTACCAGGTGGCGGCCGAGGAGCAGGGTGCGGAGCCGTCCGAGCTGACCGGTACGACACAGAACGACATCGTCAAGGAGTACCTGTCCCGGGGGACGTACGCGTTCCCGCCGGAGGCCTCGCTGCGGCTGACCACCGACCTGATCGCGTACACCGTCGCCGAGATGCCGAAGTGGAACCCGATCAACATCTGCAGCTACCACCTGCAAGAAGCCGGCGCGACGCCGGTGCAGGAGCTCGCGTTCGCGCTGTCCACCGCGATCGCCGTGCTCGACCGCGTCCGCGACAGCGGCCAGGTACCGCAGGAGCGCTTCGGCGACGTCGTCCAGCGGATCTCGTTCTTCGTGAACGCGGGCGTGCGGTTCATCGAGGAGACGTGCAAGATGCGCGCGTTCGTCCGGTTGTGGGACGAGCTGACCCAGCAGCGGTACGGCGTCACGGACCCGAAGGCGCGGCGGCTGCGGTACGGCGTACAGGTGAACTCGCTCGGGCTGACCGAGGCGCAGCCGGAGAACAACGTGCAGCGCATCGTGCTCGAGATGCTCGGCGTCACGCTGTCGAAGAACGCGCGGGCGCGCGCCGTCCAGCTGCCCGCGTGGAACGAAGCGCTCGGCCTGCCGCGGCCGTGGGACCAGCAGTGGTCGCTGCGCATGCAGCAGGTGCTGGCGTACGAATCCGACCTGCTCGAGTACGACGACATCTTCGACGGATCGCACGTGATCGAGGCCAAGGTCGACGAACTGGTCGCGGGTGCGCGCGCGGAGATCGACCGGGTGCAGGCGATGGGCGGCGCGGTCGCCGCTGTGGAGAGCGGGTACCTGAAGCAGGCGCTGGTCGCGTCGCATGCCGAGCGGCGGCAGCGGATCGAGTCCGGCGAGCAGATCGTCGTCGGCGTGAACAAGTTCCAGAACACCGAACCGTCGCCGCTGACCGCCGATCTGGACACCGCGATCCAGACCGTTGACCCGGCCGCCGAGGCCGCCGCGGTGAAGTCACTCGAACAATGGCGCGCCGCGCGCGACGCCGAGGCCGTCGAAGCCGCACTCGAGAAGCTGCGCGCAACAGCAGCAACGACTCAGAACCTGATGCCCGTCACGCTGGAATGTGCCCGCGCCGGCGTCACGACCGGCGAGTGGGCAGGCGTGCTCAGGAAGGTGTACGGCGAGTACCGCGCACCCACCGGTGTCGCGGGATCGGTCGGTGTGACCGCGGGCAGTGCCGAGCTGGCCGCCGTCCGCGAAAAGGTCGAAGCCACCTCGAAGGAACTCCACGGACGCCTGCGGCTACTGGTCGGCAAGCCCGGTCTGGACGGGCACTCGAACGGCGCGGAGCAGGTCGCGGTCCGCGCGCGCGACGTCGGCTTCGAGGTCGTTTACCAGGGCATTCGCCTCACGCCGGAGCAGATCGTCGCCGCCGCCGTCGCCGAGGACGTGCACTGCGTCGGCCTCTCGATCCTGTCCGGTTCCCACATGGAGCTGGTACCGCAGGTGGTCGACGGACTGCGCGCGGCCGGGCTGGACGACGTACCGGTGGTCGTCGGCGGCATCGTCCCGGATGCGGACGCCAAGGCGCTGCGCACTGCCGGGGTGGCCGCTGTCTACACGCCGAAGGACTACGACCTCACCGGCATGATGTCCGACGTGGTGGACGTGATCCGCGACGCCAACCATTTGCCGCGCGTGGTAGAAGGGGTGCATGACCGCGAAGACTCGGCAGTTGTCCAACGGAACTGAGATCCCGGTGCTCGGCCTCGGGGTCTGGCAGGTGGACGACGGGGTGGAGTGTGAGCGGGCCGTCAGCTGGGCGCTCGAGGCCGGTTACCGGCTGATCGACACCGCCCAGGCCTACCGCAACGAGACGAGTGTCGGGAAGGCGATCCGGGAGAGCGGGATCCCGCGCGCGGAGATCTTCCTGACCACGAAGTTCTACCCCGGCGGCAAGGACGCGCGGGTCGAGGCGGAGAAGAGCCTCGAGCGGCTCGGTACCGACTACCTCGATCTGTACCTGATCCACTGGCCGCAGGGCGGTCCGACCTGGGCCTGGCCGGCGATGGAGGCGGCGGTCGACGCCGGGCTCACCAAGGGCATCGGCATCTCGAACTTCAGCTCCGCCGAACTCGCCGAGCTGAGCGATATCGCCCGGATCCAGCCGGTCGCGAACCAGATCCAGTTCAGCCCGTTCGAGTACCGCAAAGGGCTGGTCGAGGCCTGCGAGCAGGCGGGCGTCGTCGCGCAGGCGTACAGCCCGCTGGGTACTGGACGCCACCTCAACGACCCGGTCATCACCGGGATCGCGGAGCGCACCGGCCGGACGCCCGCGCAGGTGCTGATCCGGTGGGCGATCCAGAAGGGCCTCTCGGTGATCCCGAAGTCCACCCACCAGGACCGGATCGTGGAGAACTTCGCGGTCTTCGACTTCGAGCTCGACGACGCCGCGGTCGCGGCCCTGGACGCCCTCGACACCACCGGTCTGACCGCCGACGCCCTGTCGCAGAACAGCAAGTGGTGGTCCTGACCCGTTCCCTTGACGCGTGCGGTTACGGCTCGACCAGGCCGGCGCGGATCGCGTAGCGGGTGAGCTCGAGGCGGTCGCGCAGGCCGAGCTTCTGCAGGATGTTGGAGCGGTGCCGCTCGACCGTCTTGACGCTGATCGTGAGCAGTTCGGCGATCTCCTTCGAGGAATTGCCCTCGGCAACCAGTTTGAGGATCTCCTCCTCGCGCGCGGTGAGGATCTGCTGCGGCAGGTCCGCGCCGTGCCGGACCCGCTCCAGGTAGGTGCGCACCAGCCGCGTCATCGCCCCGGGGTACAGGAACGGCTCGCCGCGCATCGTCGCGCGGCACGCCTCGACCAGGTCGCGGTCCAGGACCGATTTCAGCACGTACCCCGAGGCGCCGGCCTTGAGCGCCTGGAAGAAGTACTGCTCGTTGTCGTACATCGTCAGCATCAGCACTCGCACGTGCGGCGCGACCGTGGAGAGCTCCCGGGCCGCCTGCAAGCCGGTCATCCGCGGCATCGCGATGTCGAGAATCGCCAGGTCCACCGGCTGCCGGCGGCATACCGCGACCGCTTCGCTGCCGTCGGCCGCCTCGGCCACCACCTGCAGGTCGGGCTGGTTGTCGAGGATCAGCCGGACGCCGCGCCGGACAAGTGCGTGGTCGTCGGCGAGCAGGATCTTCGTCTTGGCGATGGTCACGCCGGCGCCACCTCCGCTGCGCCGCGTGCCCGACCTCCGACCGGTACCCGCAGGCTGACCTGGGTACCACCGGACGGCGTGTCCCGTAGCTCGAGCGTCGCGCCGATCAGCAGCGCGCGCTCGCGCATGCCCCGGATTCCCGCACCCTCGTGGGCCGGTCCGAGCCCGCGGCCGTCGTCCTCGACCCGCAGTACGACGGCGTCACCGGAACGGACCAGGGACAGGTCGATCCGGCTCGCTCCGGCGTGCCGCGCGACGTTCGTGAGGCTCTCCTGCGCGACCCGGTACAGCACGAGTTCGGTCTGCTCGTCGAACTTCAGCCCGCTGTCGAAGCTGCGCCGGATCACCAGCCCGGTGTGGTCCGACAGCTCGTCCGCAAGCGCCGTCAGCGCACTGATCAGACCGAGATCCTCGAGTACGCCGGGACGCAGCCGGTGCGCGAGTCGCCGTACCTCGTCCAGACTCGCGCGCGTCGTTTCTTGCGCCTGCATGAGTTCGGCCCGCAGTACCGGGTCGGGGACCAGTTCGGCCGCCCGGTTGAGGTCCATCAGCACTGCCGTCAGGCTCTGCCCGACCTCGTCGTGCAGCTCACGGGCGATCCGCCGCCGCTCGGCCTCCTGCGCGGACAGGGCGCGCGCCGCGCTGGTCGCGCGTTCCTCCTCGAGGCGGTCGAGCATCGCATTGAACGCCCGCAGTACGTCGGGTACGCCGCCGCTGCCGCTCACCGGGAGGCGTTGACCGGGACGCAGTACGTCGACCGTGGACATCCGCCGGTTCAGCCGCGCGAGTGGTGCCAGGCCGACGCGCAGCAAGGCCGCGTTGGCCACCAGCATCACGGCGAGTCCGCCGATCAGGACGATCGCCTCGGTCAGCAGCACCGGCACCGAAACGGTCACCGGCGCCCAGAGCAGCAGGGCGGTCGCGGCACCGAGCACGACCGCGTTGAGCCCGAAGATGCGCCAGAACAACGACACCGTCGACACCTCTCCTCGCGTCGGTGGGAGTCCCGCCACTATGGCAGGCCGGACGACTTCGTGCCCGCCGAAGATGGGTGCTGATCCCCATAGGAAACCCCCGTTGCAGCGGCGATGGTGGGCCCATGAGGACGACACCCAACAAGACGCGGGAAGCGGCACCGCCGAGCCGCGTCGAGGAGACCCTGCAGCAGCTGCGCCACGAGCGGGAGAGCCGGCTGGCACAGCTGAGTGCGATGGATGCCGATGCTGCCGATGCTGCTGACGGTGAACTGGCCTCGGTGCAAGCGACCGCGATCCGCCGCGTGCTCGCCGAGATCGACGCCGCCGAGGAGCGAGCCTTGAACGGCACGTACGGCGTCTGCCTCGGCTGCGACGCGCGGATTCCGGTCGGGCGCCTGGAGATCCTGCCGTATGTGAGGTACTGCGTCCGCTGCCAGCAGCGAGCACTCTGAGGCCCGACGTGTCCAGCCGCACCCGCACCACCCCACGCAACGCGGGCCTACCGGACCACGAACTCGCCGCCCTCCGCGCATCCCTCCTGGATCAACGCGCCTTCCGCCAGGAACAACTCGCGACGCTCCATCGCCACCCACCAGCCAACGCAACCGGCCCGGCTGACGGCCGGACCGGCACCGGGTACGGCGTCACCGGTCGTGTGGGGGAGCAGGGGCAAGCGGCGCGCGACGAGGTGCGCAGCTACCTGGCGGTGGCGGCGCGGATCGTGCTGGCAGATGTCGAGGCCGCGCTGGACCGGATGGAGACCGGGCACTACGGCGAATGCCGCAGCTGCCGTGCACCGATCGACCTCGCCCGGCTCCGCGTCTGCCCGCAGGCCATGCACTGCGCCGAATGCCACCGCCGCCAGGAAACGGCCGCCGAATGAACCGCACCCCCCAACGGTCTGGCAATCGACCTCGGCAGCTCCACCGCGAAGTTCTGCCTGCCCCACGGGCGCCCACTCGAGGTCCCCACGCCGTACGCCGACCCGCGCGGAACCTGGCTACTCGGCGGGCGGCCGGTGATGCGGGGGCGGGTGCAGGATGTGGAGGGCGCCGCGTCACTGGTTGCCGAGGTGGTGAGCGGCATGCCGAGCACCGAGCTGATCGCGGTGGCCACGAAGCCGGTGCTGTGCGCCGACGTGGATCGAGCGAACCTGCGAACCGCTCTGACCGCTGCAGGCGCGACGCGGGTGGTGATGATCGACGCGGTGAAGGCCGCGGCGCTCGGGGCAGCGGCCGATCTGACCGAACCGCTGCTGGTCGTCGATGTCGGCGCCGAGCTGATCGAGGTGGCCCTGCTGTCCGACGGCGCGGTGGTCGAGGCTCGCTCTGCGCTACTCGGACTGGATGACGGCCTGCCGACCGCCGTGCTGGTGGACGAGACCGCCGACGCGATCGTGGAACTCCTGCGCGGCGATCGAGGCCCGCAGGTCGCCGACGCACTGGACCGACCAATCCTGCTGACCGGAGGCGGCGGACTCGACTCGGACATCGCTGCCGCACTCGGCGAGCGCCTGGCGGCCATCGTCCGCTCGGCGCCGGCTCCACTCACGGCCGCTGTGCGCGGCGCCGCCACCGTCCTCCAGTCCGCCTACCGTCACCCGGGCATCCACTCGGGCCTCCACCTGGGCGTCAGCCGGCGCTCTTGGCGTTGACCAGGTCCTCGACCGCTTTCGGGATGGTGGTTTCGAAGTCGAGGAGCTTGGCCCAGGTGAGCGTGACGGTGATGACGGCCATAGCGTCGTACAGGTACTGCACACCGGCGACCCATCCGGGGTACTGCTCGTCGGTCATCACCTTGTGACCGGCGACGAGGTACCCCTCGGGGACGCCGGGAACGACCGTGACCTCGGCCGTGCCGCGCAGCAGGAGCACCTTGGGCGGGAAGGCGCCGGTGTCGATCGTCAGCGCGACCTTAGGGTTCTTCCGCAGCGCCGCGACCTTGGCGGCCTTCGGAGCGGTGGCCATCTGAAGCTGGTCGCCGGACATCCAGAATCCGATCGGGATCACCCGCGGCGCCCCGTCCAGGCCGTCGTAGGCGAACCGGGCCGGCTCGGGGCCGTTGATGAGCTGCTGCGCGTAGGGCTCGGCGATGATCTCGGCGATCTGCTGCTTGTTCATGGTGATTCCCTTCCGAGGAGGAGGCCGGTTCTCATCAAGGGGACGAAGCCGCCGGACGACTCTCGACATCGATAGGTTGACGAATCATGGAGAGTTTCGACTTCGGCCGCGGAACGGTCCAGCTCGCCGACGACGGTTCGGTCGTGCAGGTGCTGCACCCGGACGGCCGCCGCATACTGCTCGACGAGGGTCGCGTGCACGACAGCCTGCACGCGTGGGGCAAGGGCTTCGTGATCACCGACCGTGGCGCGCACCGGTTCGACGCGCCGACATTCACGCGCTGGCGGAGCTCTGGCATCGACCTGCTCTACCGCTTCGGTGACCTGGAGTTGCGCGTCGGGCGCCGGTTCGGCGAGCAGTGGACCGAGACGTACGAGCTCCGCAACGTCGGTGCCGAGCCGGTCGAGATCGGCTCGCTGGCGATCAGTACGCCGTACCGCGACGTCTACGCGTCGAGCCACGAGAGCCTCACGGGCGCGGTGCACGCGCACGTCTGGACCGGCGGGGCGGACGCGTGGGTGTGGGCGGTGCCGATGGACGGCAGCGGTCCGGGCCTTGGTCTCCAGCTGCAGGAGGGTGAGCTCTGGGCGTACTCCGTCGAGTCCCGCGAGCCCAGCACCAGCAGCAACATCCGCGGCCACATCTACCTGCACGTCACCGATCACGCCCGTTCGCCGCACGCGATGGGCGGTCAGCCGACCGTCGTCCTGGCGCCTGAGCAGTCGTACCGCTGGACCTGGCAGCTCGGCTGGTACTACGACCTGCCCGCATTCCACGCGGCCCGGTCGCCACGCATCGGCGCCGACCGGCTCGCGGCCGAGGTCGGCGAGACGATCCGGCTGCACGACGGGCGCGACCTCAGTGCGGACGCGCCCGGTGTCCAGTACGTCGAGGCGATGGACGGCAAGGCGCGAATCGCGGTGCTGTTCCACGAACCGCTGCGGGTCATCGCTGAGCGCCGCGTGCGCTTCGTCCTCGATCGGCAGCGGCGACCCGAGTTGGCGGACAGCCGCCGGTACGCGTTCGTGCCCTACGACAACGACAGTGGTCTCACCGTGCTCTCCGGTGCATGGCGTGACTGGTCCGACGCTCGCGAGCGCGTCGGTACGGCGCTGCTGCTGCAGGAGGTCCGTGACCGCGGCTGGGGTGATCGCGCCGAACTGGACGAGGCGCTCGCCGGGTACGAGCAGTTCGTCCGCGACCACCTGCTCGACGACCAAGGCACCGTCCAGGACGACAGCATCCACCAGAACGAGGTCCGCCTCTACAACTTCCCCTGGTTCGCGCGCTTCCTCCTCGGCCAGGGCGACCGCGCCGGCGCCGCCCGCATCCTCGATCGGTACTACGAACTCGGTGGCGACCACTTCCTCGCCTTCGACCTCGGGCCGTTGCTCAGCGAACTCGGTCTGCACGAGCACCTGATCCGGCATGCGAAGACCTTCATCGCGTACGGCGACGAGCTGCCGCCGCACGAGGTCAACTACGAGCAATCGATGGTTGCGCCACTGCTCGAGCTACTGGTGGCGGCGTACCGGATCGCGCCGGACGAGATCGGCGGTGCCGAGTTGACCCACCGCCTGCCGTGGCTGACCGCGTTCGCCGCCGACCAGCCCGACGTCCGCCTCCGGCACGTCCCGATCCGGCACTGGGACGGCTACTGGTTCGGGCGGCTGCGGCTGTGGGGTGACGTCTTCCCGCACTACTGGTCCGCACTGAGCGCGATCGTGTACGGCGCCTGGCCGCGCGAACTCGTGTCGCCCGCGGAGGCCGCGTGGCTGGACCGCGCGGAGGAAGCCATCCTCCGCGCGAACCTGGTCAGCTTCGCCCCGGACGGGTCGGCGACGTGCGCCTTCGTCTACCCGAGCTGCGTCAACGGCCAACCCGCCCACGTCGCCGACCCCCTGGCCAACGACCAGGACTGGGCTCTCGTCTACGCCCTGCGTCGCCTAGATGATTGATGCACGGCCTGGTCTGGGTTCGTTGGTCGTAGTGATGGAGCAGCGGATGCTCGGGCGTGTGGCGTGTGGCGTGTGGCGTGTGGCGTGTGGCGTGTGTCAGGTCGACAGGACGTCTCCTGTGCCAGAGGTCACAGCTGAGCGTGAATCAGACACCGAACGCACCCGCCCCGCACCACACTAACTGTCGAGCGTGCACACCTTCGGGCCGTGCATCAATCATCTAGGGAGCCGGCTGGTCCACTCCGATTCAGCCGGCTAGTTCACCCCGAGGGAGGGGAGTAGCTCGCGGAGGCGGGTCATCAGGTGTTCGTGGACGCTGGTGCCGTAGGAGATCCGGGTGGCACCGGCTGCGGCCAGCTCGGCTGCGGTCGGGCCGCCAACCTTCGCGTGCCCGTTGACCGGCCCGCCGACCTCTGCGGCCACCTGGGCGAGTTGGTCGAGCGGGGCGAGGATCGGGTAGATGCAGTCCACGCCGGCGCGGCGGTACTCACGCCCTCGGCGTACCGCCTCGCCTACTGGGTCCTCGACGGTGCGGATGAAGGTGTCGATGCGGGCGTTGATGACCAGGTCGGCGCCGGCGGCGGCGCGGACCTCGGCCAGATAGTCCGCCTGCCGCGCGACGTCGACAAGCTCGCCACCGAGCGAGTCCTCGAGGTTGCAGCCGACCGCGCCGGTCTCCAGCAACCGCTCCACGAACTCCTTCGGCGACAGTCCGTACCCGGCCTCCAGGTCGGCCGTCACCGGTACGTCGACCGCGGCGGCGATCCGCGCCACCGCGGCGAACATCGTCGCGGGCGGAGTCAGCTGCCCGTCGTCGTACCCGAGCACACGGGCGACCGCACCGCTGCTGGTGGCGACGGCGGAGTAGCCGGCCTCGGCGACCAGACGGGCGCTCACCGGGTCCCAGGCGTTCGGCAGGACGAGGGGAGTGCCACCGTGGTGCAAGGCCCTGAACAATTCGGCAGTCATCGATGCGACCTCACGGCTTGTAGTGACCGGGCTCCATCTTCCCGGTCACCCCGACTCGGGTCCACATGTTGATGGTGATGATCAATGCGATCAATCGTGACAACTGTTGATCGTCGAAGGCGTCCGCTGCGAGTTGATACACCTCGTCGGGAACATGATCAACACTGATCAACGTGATCGCCTCGGTCAGCGCCAGCGCGGCCTTCTCCTGCTCGGTGTAGAACTTCTCCGACTCGCGCCAGACCGGCAGCAGGGCGATCCGCTGCTGCTGCTCCGGGCCGAACTCCAGCAGGTCGAGCGAGTGCATGTCGGTGCAGTACGCGCAGCCGTTGATCTGCGACGCCCGGATCCGCACGAGGTGCGCGAGTTTCGGGTCCAGCCCGGTGTCGGAGACCCGGTCCAGTTCGATCATCGCCTGGTAGAAGTCGGGGGCCAGGTTGGCGAGCTTGACCCGCCGCGTCGTTGTCGTCATGTGATCAACCTATGACCGAATCGGCCCAGGTGTATGGTCCACTTCTATGGGAGATCGAGGGGCCATTTCCGGCCTGTCCGGCCGCACCGACGGCGCGTTCAGTGGGGCGGACCTGCATCTTGAGCTTGGTGCGACTCGGGGGCGGGCCGAGTTGGTTCGGGCGTTGCACGAGTCGATCCGGAGTGGGCGGCTGATGCCGGGGACCCGGTTGCCGTCGTCGCGGTCACTGGCGAAGGACCTGGGGATCGCCCGCAACACGGTCGCGGACGCGTACGGGCAGCTGGTCGCCGAGGGCTGGCTGACGGCGCGGCAGGGCTCCGGTACGGTCGTCGCGAACCGGGTCGCCGTACCGCCGAGTGCGCCGGTCGCGCTGCCGGAGACCCAGCGGTTCCGGTACGACCTGATGCCCGGCGCGCCGGATGTGGCGACGTTCCCGCGCACCGAGTGGCTGGCGGCGGCGCGCAAGGCCCTGACCGCGGCACCGAACGAGGCGTTCGGGCTGGGCGACCCGCGCGGCCGGCTCGAGCTGCGCCGGGTGCTGGCGGACTACCTGGCCCGGGCCCGTGGCGTCCGCGCCGACCCGGAGCGAATCCTGATCTGCTCGGGCTACGTGCAGGGATTGAGCCTGCTGGCCGAGGCGATCAGGACACTCGGCGGTACGACCATCGCGGTCGAGGAGTTCGGCTACGGACTGCACCGCGACGTGATCAAGGCGCGCGGGCTCGACGTGGCCGCCGTACCGGTGGACGAGCTGGGCGCCCAGACGGCGCAGCTGACCGGGCAGGGCGTACTGCTCACGCCGGCGCACCAGATGCCGACGGGCGTTCCGCTGGCGCCGGAGCGTCGTACAGCGGCGGTCGAATGGGCACGCGAGTCCGGTGCGGTGCTGATCGAGGACGACTACGACGGGGAGTTCCGGTACGACCGGCAGGCCGTCGGGGCGCTGCAGGCGCTCGATCCGGAGCGCGTCGTGTACACGGGGACGGCGAGCAAGAGCCTCGCGCCCGGGCTGCGGCTGGCGTGGATGGTGTTGCCGCAGCAGCTCGTCGAGCCGGTCGTCGCGGCGAAGCGGACCGCGGATTTCCAGACCGCGACCCTGGACCAGCTCGTGCTCGCGGAGTTCATTGCCTCGGGCCACTACGACCGGCATGTTCGCCGCTCTCGCCTGCATTACCGGCGCCGCCGCGACCGCCTGGTGGAGCTGCTCGCCGTCCGCGCACCCACGGTCGAGGTCGCCGGGATCTCGGCCGGGATGCACGTGCTGCTCGACGTCGCGGGTGATGCCGAGGACATCGTCGCGCGCGCCGCCCGCCAGAGGCTCGGCCTCACGACGTTGACCAACTATCACTTCGACCCGACGCCGGCCACCCGCCAGGCCGTCATCGTCGGCTACGGCACCCCGCCCGACCACGCCTACCCCGGCGCCCTCGACCTGCTCTGCCAGGTCCTCGGCGTCTGAGTCAGCGGACCGCCTGAGTCAGCGGACCGCAGTGACGAGCGCGCGGATGTCGTCCGGGCCGACGCGGCAGCAGCCGCCGACGTAGGCGGCGCCGGCTTCGAGCCAGGAGCGCGCGTAGGTCGCCGGGCCGGTGCCGTTTCCGACCCAGCAACGGGCGACCGGGTCCCAGGACTCGCCGCGGTTCGGGTAGGCGATCGCGGCCCGGCCGGACACGGCGACGGCTGTCCGTACGGCGGGCAGTACGTCGGCCGGCGCGCAACAGTTGATGCCAATAGCAACCACCTGGTCGACGGCCGGGATCGCGAAGGCTTCGGTGAGCGGTTGGCCGGCGCGCGTGTGGTCGCCGTCGATCGAGTACGAAAACCACGCCGGGACGTCGAGTTCGCGGAGGAGTTCGACCAGGACCTCGGCCTCCTCGGTGTCCGGGATCGTCTCGACGGCGAGCAGGTCCGGTTCCGCGGCGGCGAGGAGTTCGAGGCGCGGTCCGTGGAAGTCGCGCAGTACGGTCGAGCTGACGCCGTACCGGCCGCGGTACTCCGATCCGTCCGCGAGCATCGCGCCGTACGGGCCGACCGACGCGGCCACCAGCCGCCCGGGGAACTCGTCGCGCACCTCGCGGGCGATGCGCACACTGCTGCGAATCAGCCGCTCGGCCGCCGCGCGCGAGACCCCGGCCCGCTCGAACCCGACCACGCTGGCCTGGTAGCTCGCCGTCGTCGCGACCATCGCGCCCGCCTCGTAGTACGCCCGATGCACCGCGGCGACCTCGGCGGGGTCGTCGCGCAGCAACCGAGCGGACCACAGCGCGTCGGACAGGTCGTGACCGCGGTCCTCCAGCGCGTTGGACAGGCCGCCGTCCAGGATGACCGGCTGGTCAGACGCTCTGGGCAAGCTGGAAAACCTCGTCCGCGCAGCCCCAGGAGATGGTGACGCCCGAGCCGCCGTGACCGTAGCAGTGGATGACCGGCTCACCGGCGCTCGTCCGCACCAGTTCGCAGCGGATCGCCGGTCGCG
Source organism: Kribbella sp. NPDC048915 (assembly GCF_040649595.1). Taxonomy (NCBI): domain Bacteria; kingdom Bacillati; phylum Actinomycetota; class Actinomycetes; order Propionibacteriales; family Kribbellaceae; genus Kribbella; species Kribbella sp. NPDC048915. Next base: position 167,708 of record NZ_JBEZFT010000001.1, read on the forward strand.
CCGGCCGCAGACCGACCCGCTGCCGGAGGATCTTCGCGTCGCGTAGCTGTGGCACCAGCTCGGCCGCGCGCTCGAGGATCTGCGTCGAGGTCTTCGGGTCGACCTGAAGGTTCCAGTCGCCGGGCTGGCTGGTGCCGCCGACGACCACGTCGTTGCGGCGCGGAATGACGTAGGTCAGCTCGTCCGGCGAGCGATCCGCGACCAGCCATTCGGTCAGCCCGCACGGCTCGACCGTCAGCACCTGCCCGCGCACCGGCGTCACGGTCGGATCGCTCGCAGTCAGCCGGGCGCCCAGTCCGGTGCAGTTCACCACCAGATCGGCGTTCGTCGGCAGCGCGGACAGCGCCGCGCGCGTCAGCGTCCCGCCGGCCGCCTCGAGCCGCTTCACCAGCGCCGGCAGGTACTGCGGCATGTCGATCACCGGCGCCGTGAACGACCACCCGTCCGCGAACCCGACCGGCGGCGAACCGACCCGCGCGAAGTCCGTCAGTACGTCGGCCCACAACGGATCCTGAGTCGGCTCGACGAGGAACTCGCGCCCGTGCGTCAGCTGCACCGACGGCTCGCTCGCGGCCAGTTTCGTGAACTCCTCGTACGACGCGCGCGACCAGGCGGCCACCCGGTCCGCGGGCGCGCACAGGTACGGGTACCAGATCGCGGCCGCGACCGACGAGGTCGTCTCCAGCGGCAGGTCGCGGGCGAACACCGCCACGTCGTACCCGCCCTCGGCGAGCCGGATCGCACAACTCAGCCCGATCACGCCCGCACCAACAACGATCACGCGCATTCACACAGTGTTACGCACAGCCGATGATCACGCCAGGGACGCAAGACAGCGGGCACAGGGCCCAGCGTCCGCTGTCGGTGTCAGTGGAGGTCGACGGCCAGCGAGTACAAGCGGGTGATCTGGGTGGCGCCGTTGTTGTCGTCCGACATCAGGTACAGCTGGCGGCGGCCGCCGGGCAGGTGTCCGCCGAGGGCGAGCGCCTCGACGTTGTCCAGCAGCGGGTTCGGCTGCGGCTGCTTCGCGACCGCGCCCGACGGCGGGCAGTCGACCAGGTCGAACAGCAGCTTCTTCCGGGTGTACGCCGCCGTCGGTACGTCGGCCAGTGACGCGACCTTCGAGACGTCCGCGGCCGTGCGCAGCGAGACCGTGAACACGCGGATCGTGTTCCCGAAGTCCGGGGTGTAGGTGCGCTCCATCGACACCAGCTCGGTCGGCCCGGCCCAAGCGAGCTCGACGAGCGCCAGCCCCGGGTCCGGCTGGTACGCATACTGCGCGACGGGGCGGTAGTCGCGCCCCGGCAGTCCGGCGTACCGGATGATCCGGTTCCGTGTACGGTCGTTCGCGTCGGTCCCGTCGGAGGCGAGCGGCCCTTCCATACCGGCGTACAGCGAGCGGCCGTCGCGACTCACCGCGAGCGACTCGAAGGTCGCGTTGCCGCTCGCCTCGCCCGCGGGCGAGGCGAGGAACCGGGACGGCACCGGCAGCTCACCGATCTGCCGGCCGTCCGACCGGCGGAAGCGGCGGATGGACGGTTCCCGCTCCGAGGTGGCCAGGATGGTCCGGTCGCCGCGCTCGACGACGAGTCCTTCGCCGTCGAAGTCGCCGCCGTTGTACGGCGTACCGTCCGGGCGCCGCAGGATCGTCATCCCGTCGACGCCGACCGAGGTCGGCCTGCTGTGAACGCGGAGATCGAAGACCCGCGCCGGCGTCGTCCCGACGTTATCCACCAGCGCGACCGCCTGATCCGTGCCGGTCAGGTTGAGCGCCGACAGCCCGGCCACCGGCTGCCCGTCGAACGTGGTCTTGTCCAGCGCATCGCTGAACCCGAGCAGCGTCGCCTTCGGGGAACAGACGCCACCGACGACGGCAGGGCGGCCCGGCGAGGCCTGGGCGGTGAGCGACGCGGTGAGGGCGGTCAGAACGATCGCTGCGGCCAGTGGCTTCTGCCAACGCATTCCGGGGCTCCTAGGAGTGACGACGAGGGCGCTGGACCAACCTACTCGCTGACGCCGCGGCTCAGCAGCACGGTCGCGATGAACGTCCGGTAAAGCTGCAGCGGATCATCGTTGCGCAGGGCAACCACCTTGTCCTCGCGGCGCTCGACGCCGCGCAGTTCGCAGGCGAGTTCGGCGTACGCGCGGTTGTGGAAACGAACCGTCAGCTCGGCCGGCAGCGGGATCGCGGGCGGCCTGATGTCGCTGACCCGGGCCAGTGCGCGGCGGGCGGCGTCGTGGATCAGCTCGCGGGCGCGTTCGGGATGCACCGACAGTGCGGCGTTGTGCGACACCGACTCCTTCACCACGACCGCTTCGATGTCGGGGCAGAACGCCTGCGCCTCGTCGATCGTGGTGCGGTCGCCGGTGATCAGTACGACCGGCACCTGATGGGCGAGCGCGACGAGCGCGTTGATCCCGGCTTCGCCGGTGACGGTCCCGTTCAGCCGCACCTCGGCGATCGCGCGCGGGTTGTACGTGTGGTGCAGTACGGACGACGTCGCGCCGGCCGAACCGTGGTACGACACGAAGAACACCGCGTCGTACGACTCGTCGAGACCCTGCATCATGTACAGCGGTTTGTGTTTGCCGGACAGGTAGCTCGCGTGCCCGTGCAGCTCGTCGGGGAGAAGGTTCTGCATGGTCGAGTGCGCGTCGTTGACGAGGAACTCGGTCCCGCCCGCGGCCAGCGCGCCGTCGATCGCGGCGTTCACCTCGGTCTGCAGCTGACGGCGGTAGTACTCGTACTCGGAGCCCGGTCCGCGGACCTGACCCCAGTCGACGACCCCCGCCGTACCTTCCATGTCCGTTGACAAGAAGACCCTCATTCAACGAACCCTACAAGTCACCGCACCAAGCAGGGCCGTTTCGGGTCGAACACCCAGTCGGCGACGAGGTACTGCATCGCGATCGCGTCGTTGCGCGCACCGAGTCCGTGCTCGAGGTAGAGCTCATGGGCGGCGTTCAGCGCGTCGCGGTCGAGTTCCACTCCGAGCCCGGGCTTGGCCGGTACGGCGATCTCACCGCCGCTGATCCGCAACGGGTTCTTCGTCAGCGCCTGACCGTCCTGCCAGATCCAGTGCGTGTCGAGGGCAGTGATGTCGCCGGGCGCCGCCGCGCCGACGTGGGTGAACATCGCCAGCGAGATGTCGAAGTGGTTGTTGGAGTGCGAGCCCCAGGTCAGCCCGAAGTCGTGGCACAGCTGGGCGACCCGCACCGAGCCGGCCATCGTCCAGAAGTGCGGATCCGCCAACGGGATGTCGACCGCGTCCGTACGGATCGCGTGCGCCAGTTCGCGCCAATCGGTCGCGATCATGTTGGTCGCGGTCCGCAGACCGGTCTGCCGCTTGAACTCGGCCATCGTCTCCCGGCCCGAGAACCCCGGTTCCGCGCCGCACGGATCCTCGACGTACGCGAGCACGTCGTGCAGCCCCGCGCAGACCGCGACGGCTTCGCGGACCGGCCAGGCGCCGTTCGGGTCGACGGTGATGCGCGCCGACGGGAATCGTTCGTGCAGCGCCCGGACGGCGTCGATCTCCTCCTCCGCCTCGAAGACGCCGCCCTTCAGCTTGAAGTCCGCGAACCCGTACCGCTCCTGAGCCGCCTCAGCCAGCTCGACCACGGCGTCCGGTGTCAGGGCCGGTTGCCTTCGGAGCCGGCTCCAGCGGTCGTTCCCGTCATCAGTGACGTACGGCAAATCGGTTCTCGCGGTGTCGCCGACGTAGAAGAGGTACCCCAGCACCGGGACCGTGGTGCGTTGCTGACCGTCGCCCAGCAGCTCAGCGACCGGTACGTCGAGGTGCTGACCGAGCAGATCGAGCACCGCCGACTCAAGTCCGGTCACGGCGTGCACCGTGGTACGGAGATCAAAGGTCTGCATTCCGCGACCGCCGGCGTCCCGGGCCGCGAACCTGGTGGCGACCGCGCGGAGCAGGCTGCGGTGTTCGGTGAGTCGCTGCCCGATCAGCAGCGGCGTCGCGTCCTGGATCGTGGCTGCGATCTTCTCGCCCCCTGGAACCTCGCCGAGCCCGGTGTTGCCCGAGCTGTCGGTGACGATCACCACGTTGCGGGTGAAGAACGGGCCGTGCGCGCCGCTCAGATTGAGCAGCATGCTGTCGTGGCCGGCGACCGGTACGACCTCCACGGCCGTGATCGTCGGCGTCATCGGATCTTCCCGATCAGCCCGGTGAGCTGCCTTTGCTCGTCCTCGGTGAGGTTCTGCAGTGGTGGACGGACCGGTCCGGCGGCGCGGCCGATCGCGTTCACACCGGCCTTTACGATCGAGACGGCGTACCCCTTGGTGCGGTCGCGGATGTCGACGTACGGCAGGACGAACTCGTTGAGCTTCCGGTACACCGCGTCGCGGTCCTGGGCGAGCACGTCGGCGTAGAAGCCGAGCGCGAACTCCGGGACGAAGTTGAAGATCGCCGACGAGTAGGTGCTGTACCCGAGCTGCAGCAGCGGCAGTGCGAACGTCTCGGCCGTGGGCAGTCCACCGATGTACGTGAGGCGCTCGCCGACGCGGGCGTACATGCGCGTCATCTGCTCGATGTTGCCGACGCCGTCCTTGAAACCGACCAGGTTCGGGTTCGTGTCCGCGAGCTCCGCGACGGCGGTGTCGGTGAGGATCGCGTTCGCCCGGCTGTAAACGATGACGCCCAGGTTCGTACTGCGGCAGACCGCCGAGACATGCTCGACGAGTCCGCGTTGACCCGCTTCGGTCAGGTACGGCGGGAACAACAAGATCCCGTCCGCACCGGCTTGTTCCGCGGCTCTGGCAGCGGCCGTCGCGGACGCCGTACCGCCCGTCGCGGGCGCGATCACCGGGACGCGCCCGTCCACCTCGGACACGGCCGTGCGTACGACGGTGTCGATCTCGTCCGGGGTCAGCGAGAAGCCCTCGCCCGTACCGCCTGCGGCGAACAGGCCCGCGACGTCGTACCCGCTCAGCCACGACAGGTGGTCGCGGTACGCCGCCTCGTTGAAGCTGAGGTCCGCGTGAAAGTGCGTGACGGGGAACGAGAGCAGGCCGGTCTTCAGCTGCGCTTGGAGCTCGGTCGGTTCGGTCACGCCCGCCAGCCTAGGAACGCCGGTGGATCCGTGTCCAAGATCGATTCTGGATCTAGTGATGCTCTGGGAGCATCGTCAGGACACGCTGGAGGACCTTGCTGGTCGAGTCACGGCGCCAGATCGCGCGGAGCTCGACCTGCCCCGGGTCCTTGAGAGCGCAGTACTTGACGCCGTCGATGCCGAGGTTCCGGGCTGCGGCGGGTACCAGCGCGACGCCGCGCCCGGCCGCTACCAGGAGGATGACCGTGAGGATCTGCTGGACCTGGTGCTCGATGCGCGGTTCCTGCAGGTAGCGGACCGTGAGGTCGTGGAAGTAGCGGGCCTCGACGGGGGAGTAGCCGATCACCTTCTCCGTGGTGAAATCCGTGGCGCGTAGCGGGCGGGTCAGGTCGGCGAGTCGGTGGTTGCCGGGGACAACGGCACAGAGCGGCTCGCGGAACACCGTGCGGGACGTCAGCGCTGCGGCGGTGTGGGTCGATGCGTCCAACGGCGGGCGGCCGAGTGCGAGGTCCAGTTCGCCGCGGAGCAGTCCGTCGAGCTGTGCGGGGGTGACTTGCTCGTGCAGGATGACGTCGACGTCCGGCAGTTCTTCGGTGAGGCGACGGAGCAGTGGGCCGAGTGTGTTGATGGCCGACGTGGCGGTGAATCCGAGTCGCAACGTACCCGCCGCGCCCCGATCCACGCGCCGCGCGAGATCTCCCGCTGTTTCCACCAAGGCGAGCATTCTGTGGGCCTCGGTGAGAAACGCTCGCCCCGCCTCGGTGAGTTCGACCTTTCGGTTGTCCCGCTCCAGCAGCCGCACGCCGACCGCGCGCTCGAGCTTCTGCACCTGCCGACTCAACGGCGGCTGGCTCATCCCCAACCGCTCCGCGGCCCGCCCGAAATGCAGTTCCTCGGCCACGGCCACGAACGCCGCGACCTGCTCCAAGGAGAACTTGGGCTGCCTCATGATGCTCTGAAGGTATCACTCACGTCTGCGTGATACCGACGGGCCAGGCCTGACAGTGCGCGCAGGCCGCACGGCGAGGCTGAGGAGGACCAGCGCCCTGTTGACGAGGGCGGTGGGGCGGACCTCCACCACTCACCAACCGCGGTTGACGGCGACTTTCGTGCGCTGTCTGAGCGTGGAGTGAGTCGACAGTGCGAGGTTAGTGAGTGGTGGAGGTCCGCGTTCGCGCGCCGGGGACCGCCGCGAGGAATCGCCGCGGCGCCCCTCCTCGACGCCGATGGTCAGCGCAGGGTGCTCAGTTCGTCCAGGGCGGTGTGGCCGCGGTCGACCAGGTCTGGGACGGCGTCGTGGCGGCCGTGGCGGATCGGGAACTCCAGCGACACGAGGATCTGGGTCGCTGTGAGGATCGCCGCGCCCTGCCGGCCGACCAGGTCGAGGATTCTTGTCCACAGTTGTTCGCGGGCGCCATCGAGCTGTGGGTTCTGGAACGTGTGCCACTGGAGGGTGGTGAGATCGGTCGCCCGCGTACCGCTGCCGGCGTTTCCGATGTCCACGACCGCCACCACCGCTCCGTCCCGGATCAGCACGTTGTCGGGCTTGAAATCGGCATGGACCATGTCAGGTGCTTCTCGTGGTCGTGGGACGTCGGCACACATCAGCCGCAGGCGCTCGACCAAGGCGGCCACCGCGGACGAATACGTCGAAAGCTCGGCAACAGCCCTTGACAGCCCCGGAGCCAAGTCCTGGCCGGAAGCTTGTCCCGATGCCTGGCCGGACTCTTGCAGGCCGGGTGGTTGACCGGTGGCGAGCCGCCAGGCGTACGTCCAGTGGTCGTACGGCTCGGAGCCTTGGCCGGCCTGGAGTTCGTTGATCTCCATGAGTTGCTCGACGATGGACGGGGTCAGCTCGGCGGGAGACGCATCAACGAAGTCCATCAGATGCCATACGTGCGTGGCCGTGGCTCCTACGCCGAGGCAGGCCGGGGTGGGGTAGCCGCGCCCACGCATGCGCTCGACGACTCTCTGGGTTCGCAGTGCCTCGTCGAGTTGGCCGGGGCGTTCCCGGGGCCAGGCTTTGAGAACTGCATTTGCCTCTCCGGCCAACTGGACGCGTACGGCACCTACGTCGAAGCCCCCGGGGAGGCGACCGAGCAAAGTGACCTCCGCCCCGGCCAGGCGCGCCACGTCGTCCAGAACCTCGACGGGCAGCACGTCGGGATGAGGGCGGCACATGCACCGGATCGTACGACTGAACCGGCCACGTCGCCTGCTGGTTTACGAGCGTTGACGCCGGACCGCGGCCGATCCGCGGCCGACGCCGGGCGGCCGTACAGCAGCCCAGCCACCGGCGAGGGCGGACCTCCACCACTCACTAACCATGGCAGCCGGGGGTTTCCGGGTGGTGTGTGAGCGTGGCGTGGCTCGGCAGCATGAGGTTTGTGAGTGGTGGGAGTCCGCGCCGGCGGTGACAACGGCGGAGGTGCGGGCGACGCCCGGCCAGTGGATGGCTCGCCTCGTCCGGGAGAACTGGGGTCAGCCCGGAGGTGGGGTCAGGCGGTGGCGGGTGTTGGTGAGGTGGAGGCGCATGGCGGCTCGGGCGGCGGCGGGGTCGGCGTGGGTGATGGCGGTGTGGATGTTTTCGTGTTCGTGGATGACTCGCGTGAGGTGGCTGGGGTCGGACATCTCGTACGACGGGTCGAGGCGGGTGCGGGGGAGCATGATCATCATCGGGCCGAGGTCGGCGATCAGGTCGGTGTAGAAGCGGTTGCCTGAGGCAACGGCGACCTTGCGGTGGAAGGCGAAGTCGGCCTCGACCGACCGGCTCGGGTCGTCGCCGACCCGCCGGAAGTCGTCCAACGCGCGTTCGATCGACTTCAGCTGCGCGTCCGTACGGCGGGCCGCCGCCAAGCCGGCCGCCTCGCTCTCGACGCCGATCCGGAAGTCGAGCAGCTCGAGCACGTCGCGGTGCGACCGCACCTCGCGCAGCCCCGCCGTGCGTTCCGGAACCTCCAGCACATAGGACCCACGCCCCTGGAACGTCTCCACCAACCCGGCCGCTTGCAGCCGTGAAACAGCCTCCCGCACCACCGTCCGGCTGACGCCGAACTCCTCGACCAACCCGTTCTCCCCAGGCAACTTCTGCCCAGGAGCAATCTCCCCGGTAAGAATCCGCTGCTTCAGCTCGGCAACGATCTGATCAGCCAGCCCGCTCACCGGAACTCGCAGCTGTCGACGGTCCACCGCGCGCACTGGTCGGTCGTGGTGAAGCCCAGGCCGGGGCGATCGGGGACCAGCATGCGGCCGTCGACGGTCTCCAGCCGCTCATTGAACAGGGGATTCAGCCACTCGAAGTGTTCGACCCAGGGCTCCCGCGGGTACGCCGCTGCCAGGTGCACATGGATCTCCATCGCGAAGTGCGGTGCGAGCTGCAGACCGTTGTGATCGGCGAGCGTCGCCAGCCGGAGGAACGGCGTGATGCCCCCGATCCGCGGCGCATCGGGCTGGATGATGTCCGCAGCCCGAGCCTCGATCAGCCGCACGTGTTCGCCGACGCTCGACAACATCTCCCCGGTCGCGATCGGCGTGTCGAGCGCCGCCGCCAGCTCCGCGTGCCCGACGGCGTCGTACGCGTCCAACGGCTCCTCGATCCAGACCAGATCGAACTCCTCGAGCGCCCGGCCCATTCGCAACGCGGTCGTCCGGTCCCACTGCTGGTTCGCGTCGACCATCAGCGGTACGTCGTCGCCGAGGTGTTCCCGAACGGCGCGCACGCGCTCGAGGTCGATGCGCGTGTCAGGCTGGCCGACCTTGATCTTGATCCCGCCGATGCCGTCGGCCAACGACTTCGACGCCCGCTCCTGCACCTCCGAAAGCGGTGCGTGCAAGAACCCGCCGGAGGTGTTGTAGGCCCGCACCGAGTCGCGATAGGCGCCCAAGAGCTTTGCCAACGGCAACGAGGCACGCTTGGCCTTCAGGTCCCACAGTGCGATGTCGAGAGCAGCGATCGCCTGCGTCGCGACCCCGGACCGCCCCACCGACGCGCCGGCCCAGAGCAGCTTGTCGTACACCTTGCCGATGTCCGACGGATCCTCGCCGATCAGATTGGCCGCGATCTCCTTCGCATGGGCGTACTGCGCCGGTCCGCCGGCCCGCTTCGAGTAGCTGAACCCGATTCCGTGCTGCCCCGAGGTGGACGTGATCTCCGCGAACAGAAACACCACCTCGGTCATCGGTCGTTGCCGTCCGGTCAGCACCTTCGCGTCGCTGACCGGTTGGTCCAGCGGGAGCACGACGGACGAGAGCTTCACCTGGCGGATGCGGTCCATGGCGAGTGATCGTACAAGTGTGCAACTTGTCCAACAAGTACTTGTTGACACCGACGTAATCCCGGTGAACCGGGCGTGAAACACCGGCACGACATCCTGCTGCACCGCCGACAGTGTCGTCGTGCGCTCACTGTCTGGGAAGGAAGCAGCGATGGATGTTTCGGATTCGGATTCCCTGCGGCCGTTCGCTCAGTTGGACCAGGACGGCGACGGGCGGATCTGGGCGTGGGAACTGCTGAGCGCGCTCGGCCGCGCGGGCATCCAGCCGGGCGATCCGCGGGTCCGGGCGGCGCTCGCCGATGTCCGGGGCGCCGACGGCCGGCCCGTGGGTGTCGATGCGCAGCCGGTGCAGCTGGACTTCGCGCAGTACGCCGCGGTCGCGACACACGGCGATGCGATCGTGCATCGGGCACTCAGCGGTCAGCTTGCCGTGCCGCCGGAGGAGTTCCAGGAGCTCGTCCGCGGGCTGCAGGCGATCTACGCCGACGTCCTGCCGAACCGCGACGGCGCCGTTGCGGACTACATCCCGACACTGCGGGACGCGGATCCGGAGAAGTTCGGGATCGCGATCTGCACGGCGGACGGGCAGACGTACTCGATCGGTGACGCGGACCTCGGGTTCAGCGTGCAGTCGACGTCGAAGCCGTTCAGCTACGCGATGGCGCTCGAGCAGCTCGGCCCGACCGAGGTGCACCGGTGGGTGGGGCAGGAGCAGAGCGGCGGGACGTTCAACGACTACAAGCTGTCGCTCGGCGAGGGTCGCCGGCCGCACAACCCGATGATCAACGCCGGTGCGATGGCGACGCTCGCGCTCGTCGACCACGGGAAGCAGACCAGCGACCGGTTCCGGACCGTGCGCGAGACCTGGACGGCGATGATGGGCCAGCCGCCTGGCTTCGACCAGGAGACGTACCTGGCGGAGCGGGCGACCGGTGACGGGAATCGCGGCCTCGCGAGCCTGATGAAGGCCGCGGACATGCTCAAGGCCGAGCCGGGCGAGGACGGCGCGGCGCGGACGGCCGACTTCTACTTCCAGGTGTGCTCGCTCGAGGTCGACGCACAACGCCTCGCGGCCGCCGGGGCAACACTCGCGAACGGCGGCGTCGCGCCGTACAGCGGTGAGCGGGTCTTCGCGCAGGAGACCGCCGGACGGGTGCTGTCGGTCATGGGCCACAGCGGCATGTACAACGACTCCGGCAAGTTCTCCGATCAGGTCGGGCTGCCGGCCAAGAGCGGGGTCTCGGGCAACGTGCTGCTGGTCGTGCCGTCGAAGCGGCTCGCGGTCGTCACGTTCTCGCCGCGCCTGGACGCGGCCGGCAACTCGGTGCGTGGCGTCGAGGTGTGCAAGCGGCTCGTCGAGGACTTCGGTCTGCACCCGTACCGCGGACTGGGAGCCGAGCGCGGCCGGCAACTGAGCGGTGGGCTGAGCGGTGGGCTGAACGCGGCCGACCGCCGGGCGGAGGCTGTCAGCGCGGCCGATCGCGCCCTGGCCGGTATCGCCCCGCCGCGGACCGGCGGCCCGACCACCACGACAGCGCCGACCGAGCGTCCCGCCGCCGGGACACAGCGCAAATCCACGCAACCGGGACAGCAGCTCTGAATCCCCAGACCATCACAATCCAACGGCCCCCGCCACGCTGAGCGTGACGGGGGCCGTGGTGCATCCGTGGCCGTGGTGACGGCCTGGGGATCCGCTATTCGACGGTGACCGACTTCGCCAGGTTGCGCGGCTTGTCGACGTCGTGGCCGAGCGCGACCGCGGCGTAGTACGCGATGATCTGCAGCGGGATCGTGAGCAGGATCGGGTCCAGCTCGGGCTCGTTCTTCGGGACGACGATCTTCGCCGCGACGCCGTCCGGAACCTCGACGCCCGGGTGCGTGACGACGTACAGCGGGCCGGAGCGGGCGTTGATCTCGTGCAGCGCGCCGATGTTGCGGTCGAGCAGCTCGTCGTCGGGGACGATCGCGACGCTCGGCACGTCCGGCGAGATCAGCGCCAGCGGGCCGTGCTTGAGCTCGGAGGTCTGGTACGCCTCGGCGTGCCGGTACGAGATCTCCTTCAGCTTCTGCGCACCCTCACGCGCGACCGGGTACCCGCGGGTCCGGCCGACGAAGAACAGCGACTCGTGCTTGGCCAGCCGGCCGGCGATCTCGGCCAGCTCCTTCTCCTGCGCGACGATCTGCGAGATGTGCTCGGGGAGCTTCTTCAGCCCGTCGATCAGCCGCCGGCCGTCGGCGGGGGAGACGTCCCGGATCCGGCCGAGGTGGATGCCGAGCATCGCGAACCCGACTGCCATGTTGGTCAGCGCCTTCGTCGACGCCACCGAGACCTCGGGGCCGGCGTGCAGGTAGACACCGCCGTCGACCTCACGGGCGATGCTCGAACCGACCGCGTTGACCAGGCCGATCACGCGACCGCCCTTGCGCTTCAGCTCCTGCACCGCGACCAGGGTGTCCAGGGTCTCACCGGACTGCGACACCGCGACGTACAGCGTGTCCCGCTCGACGACCGGGTTGCGGTACCGGAACTCCGACGCCGGCTCGGCGTCGGCGGGGATCCGCGCGACCTCCTCGATGAACTGCGCGCCCATCTGGCCGGCGTAGTACGCCGATCCGCAGCCGAGGATCTTGACCCGCTTGATCTCCCGGGCCTCGCGGGCGTCCATGTTCAGGCCGCCGAGGTGCACGGTGTGGAAACGCTCGTCCAGCCGGCCGCGGATGACCCGGCTGACCGCGTCGGGTTGCTCGTGGATCTCCTTCATCATGAAGTGCTCGTGCAGACCGCGCTCGTACTCGTCGGCCTCCCACTCGACCGTCTTCGCAGTCTTGGTGGTCGGGGACGCGTCCTGGGTGAACGTCCGGTACCCGTCGGCGCGGACGGTCGCCAGCTCGCCGTCGTCCAGGTACACAACCTGGCGGGTGTAGCGGATCAGCGCGGCCGCGTCGGAGGCGATGTGCATCTCGCCGTCGCCGATGCCGAGGATCAGCGGGCTGCCGTTCCGGGCGACCACGATCCGGTCCGGGAACTCCAGGTCGATGACCGCGATGCCGTACGTGCCCTCGATCCGGCGCAGGCTGGCCAGCACCTTCTCCTCGAGGGTGTCGCCGTCGGCCTGCTCGATCAGGTGCGCGAGCACCTCGGTGTCGGTCTCCGAGCGCAGCTTGACGCCGGCGTCCTCGAGCTGGGCGCGGATCGCGGCGGCGTTGTCGAAGATGCCGTTGTGCACGACCGCGATCCGCTCGTTGCCGCTGACGTGCGGGTGGGCGTTGTCCTTGCTCGGCCCGCCGTGGGTGGCCCACCGGGTGTGGCCGATACCGAGCTTGCCGCCGAACCGCTTCGGCAGCGAGGCCTCCAGCTCACGGACCCGGCCGGCGTCCTTGTGCACCTTGAGCTCGCTGGACCCGAGCACGGCGACGCCGGCCGAGTCGTATCCGCGGTACTCCAGCCGGGCCAGGCCGTCCACCAGGATGGGCGCGGCCGGCTTCGTGCCGACGTACCCGACGATTCCGCACATGTAGTGGTGCCCCTTCGTAGGTTCGGTTGAGCGGGCCCGTCAGCCGTAGACGATCCGTCGCAGCTGCCGGGCGGAGAGTTCCGGAGAGCGGACCGGCCAGTGCCGGAGCTCGGTGCCGAGGCGCGCGAAGATCTCGTCGTTGCGGGCGCCGTACGTCTGCAGCTCACGGTGCCGGCGCCGGACGTACTCCTCGGTCGTCTCGGTGAAATAGGCCAGGACGTCGGCGACCACGCGGCGCGCCACATCCGGCGACAGCCCCGTCGTCCGGCTGACCTGATCGGCCAGCTCGTCGACCGGTTCCACCGCCGCCGCCTCACTGATCACGCGTCAACCATGCAGTCTTTTCGGGGCCAACGCAAAGCTTCTGCCCGAAATCGGGCAAACTCACTTCTTTGTCAGGAGTTAAGCGATGCCGTCAGAACAGGCGGAGTACGTCGGACTCCATGCCACGGAGCGCGTCGTAGTCGACCGTGAGGCACTCCAGGCCGCGGTCGGTGGCGAGAAACTGGGCCTGCGGCTTGATCAGCTGGGCGGCGAAGATGCCGCGCACCGGGGCGAGCAGCGGGTCGCGGTTCAGCAGTTCGACGTACCGGGTGAGCTGCTCGACGCCGTCGATCTCGCCGCGGCGCTTGACCTCGACCGCGACGTGCTTGCCGTCGGCGTCGCGGAGCAGCAGGTCGACCGGGCCGATCGCGGTCGGGTACTCGCGGCGGACCAGCGTCCAGCCCTCGCCGAACGTGGTCACGTGCTCGGCGAGCAGCTCCTGCAGATGGGCCTCGACGCCGTCCTTGATCAGGCCGGGGTCCTGCCCGAGTTCGTACGCGGTGTCGCTGTGCACCTCCTCGATGGTGATGCGCAGCTCCTCACCCGCCTTGTTGGTGACGCTCCAGACGCCGTCCTCCTCCGTCAGCTTGCACGGCGGCGACATCCAGTTCAGCGGTTTGTACGACCCGCCGTCGGCGTGGATCAGCACGGACCCGTCCGCCTTCACCATCAGCAGCCGCGGTGCCATCGGGAGATGAGCCGTCAGCCGCCCCGAGTAGTCGACAGAACACGTAGCAATCACCAAGCGCACGACAAAGCACCGTAGTGCACCGGCCCGCCGCGGTGGCAAGGTGGTGAGCATGATGCCGAGAGTGAGTGACGCGGCGGCCGCGGCGTACGACCGGGTCGCGACCGGCCTGGAGCCGGCCGGCGTGGTGCGCGGCAGCATGTTCGGGATGCCGTGCCTGAAGATCGGCCGGAAGGTGCTCGTCGGGATGTACGGCGACACGATGACCTTCAAGCTGCCGCCCGAGCCGCGGGCGAAGGCGCTCGCGCTGCCCGGTGCGGAGGCCTTCGATCCTGGGATGGGACGGCCGATGAAGGAGTGGGTGCGGATTCCGGTGGATCAGTCGGACGTTTGGTCCGAGTACGCCGCAGCCGCGCTGGAGTACGTCCGCCCATGAATCTCATGTGTCCGGCCCGGATCGTGGTGCTGCCGGGGGATGTGCGCGAGGCCGTGGTGGGTGAGCGGGTGGCGCAGGTGTACGCGGGGCCGGCTGACGAAGCCGCGGGGGCTGGGCTGGCCGAACACCTCGGCGTCCGGCTCACCGTCGTACCGGACCTCGCCCGACGCCCGGAGGAAGAGCTGCAGTCCATCGCGGACCTCCACCGCGGCGAGACCGTCGTCGTCCTCAACCTGAGCCTCGGTCTCACCCTCCCCGCCGTCATAGAACACACCGGCGACGGGTGGACCCTGATCCCGCAACACCCCGAATCATCATGCGCGCCGGCTACATGACGGGTGGATGGAGACTCCGGTGATGCTGGAAGAGCGGCGCGGACGCTCAGCCAGGCAGCGTCAGTTCCTGTGTTTCCTCAGTCCTGCTAGCGGTCCAGGTGGAGGCGACGCTCAGTGCCAAGGGCGGCCCGGCGACAGCCAAGGTCAGGAGGGCGATGCGCAGCCCGTAGTCGTTGGCCGCCGAGCCGATGGCCGCGACGGTCACCACGGCGACGAAAGCGCCCCACAGGTACTTCCGCTCCGCGACGGCCCGTTCGAACCACGCGGGCGACAGTTGGCGGCGTGCGACTACCACAGCAACCAGGTACAGCAGCAGGGCGCCTGCCAGCCACAGGTGCGGTCCGCCGCTGAGTGAACCGAGGGCGTAGCCGGCCTTGCGCGTCACGACGTCCAGACCGTCGCCGTGGAGGAGGTCCTCGACAAAACGCCCGGCGTGGGAGCGTGACGCGGCTGGACGCAGCCAGTCGAGCACGCTGATCACGGCGACCGCTGCAACGGCAGCCACGCCGGTAAGCACCAGCCGTACCAGGCCGATCCGTCGGCCGAGTACGTCGAGTGTGAGCAGGACGAACGCCGGGACGATGGCAAAGCCGCCGCCAACGTCCGCACCCCACGTCGGCCAGGCGTCGACGACAACCGTGACCACGCCGATCGCTGCGACGGCACCTGCCGCGACAGACCCGCCGTACCGCGCACTGAGCCACCTGGCGAGGCCGGCCGCGAAGATCACGGCGTGGACGGCGAACACGACGAAGGTGGTGTTGCCGAACCCGTAGTACCGCCCGCCCGACAGCGGCGACGGCCCGAGCGGACTGCCGTGGTGCAGCACTGTGCCGGTGATCGCGTCGAGTGCGAGTACGGCGACAGTAAGGCCGGACAGCGTTGTGACTGGGCGCGGCAGGCGGCGGAGTACGAGGGCGAGCCCTAGCGCGCCGAGGAGCATTCCCAGCCACAACGCCACCAGCGGCACCGGCCAGCGCCACCACTGGATCAGGCGGACCAGGTAGGAGCACAACGGCAGTGCGGCGAGTACCAGCAGGGCGAACTCGGCCGGCCGCGGATCGCGCCCGGACCGCCGGAGCCAGGCCAGGGTGCCGATCGCCAGCAGCACGGCCGCGGCCAGTCCGTTGACGAACCAGCCCGAACTTCGGCGAAGGTCGCGGTCGCGTTGGGTGACGTCGCTGAGCTTCCTGGCGGTGTCGTCCGCGGGTGGGCGCTGCCCCGCGGCGATGAGCGGTGCGCCGGTGAAGTCGTTAGGCTCGGTCACGCCGACCGCGTCCACGATCGTCGAGGGGATGTCGAGCAACCGCACGATGCCCGGCCAGCGAGTGGACTGCGCGGTCAGCAGTTGGTCCGTGGTGCGTGGACCTCTGACCAGTGCAGCGCTCATCGCCAGCGTCGAGTGCAGCGGTTGGGAGACGCCGAGGACGATGACGGTTGCGTTGGAGGGCGCGCGCTCGAGTACCTCACGCACCGTGTCGTCTGCCTGGCGGAGAGCTCGTCCGG
Source organism: Kribbella sp. NPDC048915 (assembly GCF_040649595.1). Classification (NCBI taxonomy): domain Bacteria; kingdom Bacillati; phylum Actinomycetota; class Actinomycetes; order Propionibacteriales; family Kribbellaceae; genus Kribbella; species Kribbella sp. NPDC048915. The sequence goes on from NZ_JBEZFT010000001.1 coordinate 183,856, forward strand.
GGTCGCGGCGGCGATCCAGTACGCCGGCGTCGACCATGGTCACCGGGCAGTCCCAACGGGTGGCCCGGACGGATTCGTAGTACCTGGCAACCCGGCCCTGGCGGTCGGCGAGGGCCAGTGCCGCGCCCGGGCCGACGGCGGCGGCGCAGACGTTGCTGTCGGCAAGAGTCGTACCGAGGAGGCCCAGCGTCGGGTCGTACACCGAGGCGCGTTGTGCCGCGACCAGCCCGGCCCAGCCGTCGACGGTACCTCGGTTCAGGGGCGGGATCGCCGTACAGTCGCGACCGCGGTGCAGCTGAGGGTCGGTGGCGGCTCGCCCGGCCGACAACGACAGCCAGCCGTCCAGCGGGCACGGTGGCGAGTGCACAGTGCGCACCGTCATCGCCGCGGCGCTGGCCCCGTCCTCGAGCATCCGCCACAGCGTTGGGGCGCCGTCCGCGGTCAGGTTGTCCCAGGTCAGCCCGCCAACACCTACAACTACCACCGGCGCCTCCACCACGCCGGAGTCCACCAGACCGGAGTCCGCTGCGCCGGTGCCCGAGGTAGCTGCGGCCGCCGTACCCGTGGCTGTGGTGGTGAGCAGGCAGAGGCTGGCGACTGCGGTCAGCACCCGGGCGAGCATGAGTACCACTATCGGCGGGGGCGAGGTCAGGGGCGGGCGGTGTGAGGTTGACCTCGGCGGTGACGCAACTCATGGGCGGACCAGTGTCCGGACTGGCATAGTGCAGAGCATGGCTCGGGAATTGACGACGGTCGGTGTGGTGGGTCTCGGCACGATGGGCGCCGGGATCGCCGAGGTGTTCGCGCGCAACGGCCTGACGGTCGTCGGCGTCGAGCGGGACGAGGAGGCGGTCGAGCGCGGCCGCGGGCACATCCAGCACTCGACCGACCGGGCCGTGAAGCGCGGCAAGCTGTCGGTCGAGGACCAGCAGGCGATCTTCGACCGGGTCACGTTCGCGACCTCGCTGGAGGCGCTGGCCGACTGCGACCTGGTTGTCGAGGCGGTCGTCGAGCGGCTCGAGCTGAAGCGCGAGATCTTCGCCGCACTGGACAAGATCGTTCGCGAGGACGCGATCCTGGCCACCAACACCTCGTCGCTGTCGGTGACCGAGATCTCGGTCGCCACCCAGCGCCCGCGCCGGGTCGTCGGCATGCACTTCTTCAACCCGGCTCCGGTGCAGGAGTTCGTCGAGGTGATCAAGACCGTGGTCACCGAGCCGGACGTGGTCGAGGACGTCCAGGCGCTGGCCCGCCGGCTGCACAAGGTGCCGGTCGTCGCTGCCGATCGGGCCGGGTTCATCGCGAACGCGCTGCTGTTCGGGTACCTCAACCACGCGGTCTCGATGGTCGAGTCGAAGTACGCGACCCGCGAGGACGTCGACGCGGCGATGCGGCTCGGCTGTGGCTATCCGATGGGCCCGCTGGCGCTGCTCGACCTGATCGGCCTCGACACGACGTACGAGATCCTCGACACGATGTACAAGCAGGGCCGCAACCGCCTGCACGCGCCGGCCCCCATCCTCAAGCAGATGGTCACCGCCGGGCTGCTCGGCCGGAAGACCGGGCGCGGCTTCTACACTTACGAGGCGCCGGACTCGCCGGTCGTGGTCGACGACGAGCACACGCCACGGCCGGCCGCCGGCGGAACCGCCGTACGACCCATCAAGCAGGTCGGCGTGGTCGGCTCCGGGACGATGGCGGTCGGCATCGTCGAGGTGCTCGCCAAGGCCGGGTACGACGTGCGGTACGTCGCCCGGGGTACCGAGAAGGTCGAACGCGTCCGCGGCGTCTTGGAGCGCTCGCTGGAGAAGGGCGTCCAGCGCGGCAAGCTGTCGTCGGAGGAACGCGACGCGGCGCTGCGCCGGGTGACCGGTACGGCGAAGCTCGACGACCTGGCGGGCGCGGACCTGGTGATCGAGGCCGTGGTCGAGGAGCTGAGCGTCAAGCAGGCGCTGTTCGAGACGTTCGACGAGATCTGCAAGCCAGGCGCGATCCTGGCCACCACGACGTCGTCGCTGCCGGTCATCGACCTGGCGATGGCGACCAAGCGGCCGGCCGACGTGGTCGGGCTGCACTTCTTCAACCCGGCGCCGGTGATGCAGCTGGTCGAGGTGGTCAGCACGGTCAGCACCGCTCCGGAGGTCGCCGACACCGTGGCCGCCGTTGCCGTTGCCGCGGGCAAGCACCCGGTGCGGTGCGGGGACCGGGCCGGCTTCATCGTGAACGCGCTGCTGTTCCCGTACCTGAACGACGCGGTCCGAATGCTCGAGGCGCACTACGCCGGCGTCGACGACATCGACGCCGCGATGAAGCTCGGCTGCCGGCTGCCGATGGGCCCGTTCGAACTCCTCGACGTGGTCGGGCTGGACGTGGCGCTCGCCATCCAGCGCACCCTCTACCTGGAGTTCCGCGAGCCCGGCTTCGCGCCGGCGCCGCTGCTCGAACACCTGGTCACCGCGGGGTACCTCGGCCGCAAGACCGGCCGCGGCTTCCGCGACTACAGCAGCTGACCGGAACCGACAGAAACTGGTACCGACGGACTGAGCCGTTCGGCTACCCTGCCGCCATGTCGGACGAGTCGAAGAAGCACCTCACCGACGCCCTCGGCGGGCAACCGATCCCACCGCCGAGCGCAGCGGAACGGGTCGAGCGCGAGCGCGTCTACAACCTCGTCCGCGGTGTGCTCACGTGCTACAACTCGCTGATCGCGCGGGAGACCGACGAGGCCCGAAGGGCCGAACTCGAGGCCGAGCAAAAGATCTACACCGACGAGTTCCGCCGGCATGCCGCGATGACGGCCGCGGAGCGGCGGGTCGTGCTGGCGGAGTACCCGGAGCTGCTGGCGCGGTTGCAGGCCGAGCTCGACGGATGATCGAGAGCAGGCGGCTCGAGCTGTCGCCGTCCGAGGAGCGGGCGGTGCTTGCGCGTCGGCTGGCGCAGATCACGCCGGTCGAGGCGCCGATGCGGCAGCCGGGTCAGCGTCCGCTGGTGGTGCTGATCGGTGGTCCGCCCGGCTCGGGGAAGTCGACCACGCAGTGGTTGCTGCAGCAGTCGCTCGGACCATCGGTCGCGGTGTACGACTTCGACGACGACATCACCGCGCACCCGCGGTACGACGCGATCATGCGATCCCGCGGGCTCCGCGCGGCCGACGACCTTGCGCAGTACCTCCCGCGCGGCATGATGGTGCGCTGCCTCCAGCACCTCCGCGCCGGCGAGCCGCAGTACGACGTGATCGCGAGCGCACCGCTGCATCGGGTGCCGGTGGCGAAGGGGTGGATCGACGGGTTCCGGGCCGTCGACTACCGGGTGGCGTTGGCGTACGTCGTGACGCACGAGGCGAACTGCCGGCTCGGCCGCGCGAGCCGCTACCAGCAAGCAGTGGACGACACGGGAGCCGGCCGCTGGGTGCGGACGGACCTCGCCGAGCTGGCGTACCGGCTGGTGCCGGACACGGTCCACGAACTCGAGGCGACCGCGGCCGTCGACGACCTCTACATCGTCGATCGCGACGGCTACGTGCTGTACGAGAACCAGCGCGCGGACGACGGGCGCATGCCCGGGCCGTACCAGGCGAAGGACACCGTCCTTGCCGAACGCAACCGTCCGCCGACCCCGGCCGAACACGACCAGTTCCTGGCCACCGCTCTACCCCTGCTGGACCGCGGCGACAGGCTGCCGGCCCCGGTGATCGCCGAGGTCCGCGCCGCGATGACGCGCCACGAGGCGCGCGGCGAACCCAGTTCCCATCCGCAGGCCGCCCCCACCCACCTCACCGATGTGGGCCGCCGACTCGCCGATGCCGGTCGGCTCGACGCCCGGTTGACCGACGTACAGCGGGTCGCGAGCGCCGGCATCGCCGCACCCGGAGCCATCCGGGCTCCTGAGACCCGAACGACGCCGGAGGTTGCCGGCGGATCGCCCAACCCCGGCGGATCGCCCAACCCCGGCGTCGACCGACCGGCCCGCGGCGGTGACCTGACCCGCTGAGGCCTCCCGCACGCGGTGGGTTCACCCATCGTGTGGTGGGTTCCTGACCGTTCGGGAGGGTGGGGAACCCACAACGCGGTGGGTGAACCCACCGTGCGGGCAGACTCGGACGGGTGCGGAGGAGTTCGTGGCGGCAGCGCCTGGTGTCGGTGGCGGCCATGTTGTTGGTGGTGGTGACCGGTCTGGGACTGATCACGATGCCGGGGGTGGTCGGGGTCGAGTGGCCGGGGTGGACGTCGTTGATGTTCCTGGTCGCGGTGCTGGTGATCCCGGCGGCGTGGGTGCTGCTCGGGATCTCGACGGGTACGGCGACGTTCGCGCGCTGGATCGCGGTGTTCGGGGTCGGGGTGGTCGCGGCGCGCATCGCGTGGTCGACGTACGACGCGGGCCCGGCGGTGTTGCTCGCCGTACTCCCACTGCTCGCGACCATCGTCCTGCTCGGTGTGGTCATCGCCTACTCGTGGCCGCGGGCAACCACCCGCGCGATCCGGGACGCCGCCCAGCGCAACGGATGGCGCGTCGTCGACCCGCGCGAACTGCGGTTGCCGCAGCTCCCGCTGCCGGTCGGCCGGACGTGGTCGGCGCGCAATGTCGTCCAGACGCCGCAGGGCATCGCCTTCGAGGTGCAGTGGCTGCGCTGGCACGGGTTGCTGTGCCGCCGGGACCGCCTGAGCGCCTTTGTCACCACGCTGCCTGTCGCGCTGCCGCCGCTGCAGGTCCAGCCGGGCGGGCTGACAAGATCGGACGTCACGCTCGAGAGCGGCGAGTTCAACCGCAGCTTCGACGTGATCGGCGACGAACCGCGCTACCTCACCGCAGTCCTCCATCCACGCACGATGCAGACACTGCTCGACCTGCGCCCGATCGCACTCGCCGTCGCGAGTTCGGCGCTGGTCCTGTCTCGTAGCCAACCGCTCACCCCCGGGCTCCTGACCGAAGGCATCACGGCGCTCGACCGCGTCAAGATCCCGCAGTACGTGTACGACGACTACGGCCGGTACGCCCCGGAACCGAGCCCGGGGCTACGGTTCCAGGGCCGCCGCTTCGACCCGTCACCCACGGCGACTCTGCTCCGCATGACCACACTCGCCACCGGACTGCTCGGCTCGACTCTGCTCACCTGCCTCGCCGCGGCAGCGACGCAGTCCGATTTCGACCCGCCGAACCCGGTCGCCAAGATCGTGGCCGGAGGAGCGGTACTGCTCGCGATCTCCGTCGGCTGCGCGCTGGCCCGGAAGGTTTACGGCTCGGCCATGGCGTAGTCGCCGCACGGGCCGCCGCCGATGGCCTCGGGCAGGACGGTTTCGCGGCGGTCCGGCCGGACCAGTGGGTTGTAGAAGGCGGCGATCTCGACGCTGTCCTCCGGGATGTAGTGGAAGATCAGCGACCGGCGGAAGCGGTCGGAGGTGGAATTCGGCCGCGAGCCGTGGACGACACTGCCGTGGAAGAACAGCACGTCGCCCGCCCGCATCCGCGTCTGCACCTTGGTGAGTCCGTCCGGCACCGGCACCTCGACACCGGTGAACGACTCGGTCAAGTCGGCCGGCTCCGGGCAGACCAGCTCGGTCTGGTGCGAACCGGGCACGACCGCCAGTCCGCCGTTCGCGGCGTCGACGTCGTCGATCGCGATCCAGGCCGCGAGACAGGTCTCCGGGTCCGCGCGCAGGAACGTGTTGTCCTGGTGCAGCGCCTGCCCGCGGGCCCCCGGCGGCTTGAAGTAGAACATCGACTGGGCGCCGAGCGCCGGCCCGATCAGCGCCTGCACCACATCGAGGATCCGGCTGTCGAGCATCAGTTCCAGCGAGAGCTTGCCCGCCTCGGTGCCGAGCGCGCGATGCGGATGCACGAACCGCGGGAACTTCGCCAGCGGGTCGTCGTCCGGTACGCCGTCGTCGATCGCGAGCGAGTGGTCGACCGCGACCTGCTCCATGAAAACGGTCTTGATCCGCTCGACCTCGGCAGGTTCGAGCAACTGCGGGACCTGGACGATGCCGTCCCGCCGGTAGATGTCCAGCACAGTCTGCGTCATAGCTTCAGGATGTGGGCGCAGCGGGCGTGACAGCGATAGCCTATTGCGCTGTGAACCTTCGAGATCCTGCTGAGTCCCCGAAGCCGGTCGTGCGCCGGCTGGCGACCGGTGAGTTCGACGAGGGGGCTGAGTACGCGACCTTCCGGCGGCACGGCACCACCGACTGGCTGCTGGTCCAGACCCTCGACGGCCGGGGACGATTCGGTCCGGTCGCCGCCCGTCCGGGCAGCATCACGCTGGTCCGTCCCGGCACGCTCCACGATTACGCGACCGTCGGCGAGCGCTGGCACTTCCTGTACGCGCACCTCAACCCGAAGCCGGACTGGTTGCCTCTGCTGGACTGGCCCGAAGTTGCCCCCGGCACCCTTCAGCTCGAGCCGGCAACACCCACCTTCGAGCGGATCGCCGACCACCTGAGGGACGCCGTACGCCATCAGCGCAGCGTCCTGCCGCAAGCCGAACAGCTCAGCGCGAACTCGCTCGAGGCGGCGTTGCTGTGGTGCGACACGCAGAACCCGAAGGCGGTCCGGATCGACGATCGGCTGCTGCGCGCGATCGAGTTGATCGATCAGGACCTGACCGCGCACCTCGACGTACCGCGGCTGGCCCGCGCGGTGAACCTGTCGGTCTCCCGCTTCGCGCACCTGTTCCGCGAGCAGCTCGGCGTCACGCCGCAGCAGTTTGTCGAACGCCGGCGTCTCGACGCGGCCGCCAGGCTGCTCGAGCTGACCAGCCGTTCGGTCGCGTCGGTCGCCGCCCAGGTCGGGTACGCGGACCCGCTGTACTTCGCGACCAGATTCCGTCTGCACACCGGAAAGAGCCCCACCGCGTACCGCCGCAGGCCCGAGCTGGAGATCCGCAGTCAGCGCGACGAAAGGTAAGTGAGCACTGCCATGACGCGCCGGTTGTCGTCCTCGGACGGCGGCAGGTCGAGCTTGGCGAAGATGCTGTTGGTGTGCTTGCTGACTGCCTTCTCGGTGACGAAGAGCGCACTGGCGATCGCTGCGTTCGAGCGGCCCTCGGCCATCAGCCCGAGCACCTCGGACTCGCGCGGGGTCAGTCGGCTGATCGGCTCGTCGCGGGTGTTGCGGGCCAGCAGCTGACCGATCACGTCCGGGTCCATCGCGGTGCCACCGGCCGCGACCCGGCGGACCGCGTCGAGGAAGTCGGCCACGTTCGACACCCGGTCCTTGAGCAGGTACCCGACGCCGCCTCCACCGCCGGTGAGCAGCTCGCGCGCGTACAGCTGCTCGACGTACTGCGAGAGCACCAGGATCGGCAGGCCCGCGATCTTCCCGCGGGCCTCGATCGCGGCCTTCAGGCCCTCGTCGGTGAAGGTCGGCGGCAGCCGGACGTCGACGACCGCGACATCCGGCCGGTGCTCCACCAGCGCGGGCACCAGGCGGGGCCCGTTGTCGACCGCCTCGACGACCTCGAAGTCGTGCGCTTCGAGCAGCCGGATCAGGCCGTCCCGGAGGAGGGCGTTGTCTTCAGCGATGAGGACTCGCAAGGTAGCTCCATGATCACGGTGGTCGGCCCGGCGCTCGGGCTCACCACGGTCAACGTACCGTCGAAGGCGGCCAGCCGCCGCTCGATACCGTACAGACCGCCGCCGGGTTTGACGGCCGCGCCTCCCACGCCGTCGTCACCGACGATCATGTGCAGCTTCTCATCCTCGTGCGTGATCTGCACCCAGGCGTTCGTCGCGGACGAGTACTTGACCGCGTTCGCCAGGCATTCGGCAACCGCGAAGTACGCCGCCGACTCGACCGGCGCGGGCGGGCGGGCGGGAACGTCGTAGCTGACGTCGACCTTGAACGGGCAGGTCAGCGCGAGCGCCTTGACCGCACCTTCCAGGCCGCGATCGGCGAGCACCGGCGGGTGGATCCCGCGGACCAGATCGCGCAGCTCCGACAGCGCCGTACTCGCCGACTGCCGCGCTTCGGTGAGCAGCGCCGCCGCCTGGGCCGGGTCCCGCGCCACCATCTCCTCGGCCATACCGAGGTTCATGCTGAGCGCGGCCAGCCGGGCCTGGGCACCGTCGTGCAGGTCGCGCTCGATCCGGCGCAGCTCGGCCGCCTGGGTGTCGACGGTCTCGGCGCGGGACTCCTTCAGTTCGCGGACCCGCATCGCCAGCTTCGCACTCTCGGTCGGGCCGAGCAGTGAGCGGGCGACGTACGCGTTCGCCTTCAGCAGCCGCTCGCCGGCGGCGTACCAGATCATGAACGCGAACAGCGCGACCGGGAGCAGCAGGAAGCTGGTCCAGAAGTTCACCGTGAACAGCCCGCCGAACGGCTCGGTGAAGATGCCCTCCGGCGTGACGCCGACGAGCAGCGGATAGACGGTGTAGAACAGCGTGGCCAGGAACAGCACCGCGCTCAGCAGACACAGCGTGAACCCGATCACCGCGTTCACCAGCAGCCAGATGATGTCGCGCCAGGTCTGCGGGTCGGTGAGGATGGTCCGCAGCCGCATCAGCATGCCGGGCATCGGCGGCTTCTTGTACGGCCGCGGGATCCGCTCGCCGAGGAAGCCGGCCAGCATCGTGCGGTGACAGTTCGCGAACCAGCGCGCGGCCGGAATCACCACCAGCAGCAGCGGGATGCCGACCCAGACCGCGATCAGCGGCACGGCGACCACGCTGAGGACGAACAGGGCGATCCCGAGCTCGGCCAGGATCGCGAGGAACAGCGCGATCCACGGCTGCGCGACCTTCGGGTAACGCAGCGGCGGCGCTTCGGTGCTGACCACGGTGCTCATGTCCACCATCATGACCCAGCGTGAGAGTCCGGGCAGTGGGGTTATCTCCACTTTTCCCCGGGCACTGGGTCCCCGACAGATCGGGTATTAACTCTCATGTTTTCGGCCGTAGGGGCACGGAGGCTGGATGCCGTACCCTTGGCCGTGGCTGAACGCCTTGGCCTCCACCCGCTTACGAGACGAGGTCCTGATGGCTCAGCCGTCTGTGTCACCCACTGCTACCCGCCGCTCCGAATTCTCGCCGCTGCTGCGCGAGATCAAGGCCGCCGGACTGCTCGAGCGCCGGACCGCGGCGTACGTGATGGCGATCGGGATCAACGTGGCGCTGACGGCGATCACCTGGGCGGCGATCGCGGTCGTCGGCGCGTCCTGGTGGGTGCTGCTGCTCGCCGTACCATTGGGCATCCTGACCACCCGCGCGGCCTTCTTCGGGCACGATGCGGGGCATCAGCAGATCGCCGCCTCGCGCAAGCTGCACGACTGGATCGGGATGCTGCACGGCAACCTGCTGCTCGGCATGAGCTACGCCTGGTGGAACGACAAGCACAACCGGCATCACGCGAACCCGAACCACACCGACAAGGACCCTGACGTCGGGGAGGGCGTTCTGGTCTGGACCCTCGAGCAGGCCGCCGGCCGCAAGGGGATCGAAGGCTGGCTGTCCCGCAACCAGGCGCGGATCTTCTTCCCGTTGCTCACCCTCGAGGGCTTCAACCTGAAGGTGTCGAGCGTTCGCTTCCTGCTCGGCCGCCGGCGGACGGAGAAGACCGAGCTCGGGCTGCTGGCGGCCCATCTGGTGCTGTACTTCGGCGCGCTGTTCCTGATCATGTCGCCCGGGCAGGCGGTGCTGTTCGCGCTGATCCATCACATGGTGTTCGGCCTGCACCTCGGCAGCGTGTTCGCGCCCAACCACAAGGGCATGGAGATGCCGGACGACGACACCAACTGGGGCCACCTGGAGAAGCAGGTGCTGACGTCGCGCAACGTCAACGGTGGTCTGGTCACGGACTGGATGATGGGCGGCCTGAACTACCAGATCGAGCACCACCTCTTCCCGAGCATGCCGCGCGCCAACCTCCGCTTCGCCCAGCCGATCGTCCGGGCGTACTGCGAGCGCATCGGCATGCCGTACGTGTCCACCAGCCTGCTCGAGTCCTACCGCCTCGGTCTCCGCCACATGCACGACGTCGGCGCGGAGTTGCGCGCAGACGCCAGGCAGTGACCTAGGTCATACGACTAGCCTTAAGGGGCTATGTCGCGCAGAAAGCCTTCCAAGTGGCAGCGGCCGGTCAGCGACCGGCCGCTGTTCGGCGGTTCCCAGACCCGTGAGGTGAAGGCCGACGGTGAGTGGATCGTCCGCCGGATCTCCGGGTCGGCGTCGGCGAAGTCGTACCGCTGTCCTGGCTGCGACCAGCTGATCCCGCCGGCGACGCCGCATGTGGTGGTCTGGCCGGAGAGCCCGAGTCTGCTCGGCGCGATCGGCGGTAGCCAGTCGCTGGACGAGCGGCGGCACTGGCACACCGCCTGCTGGCAGCGCAGTCGATGAGAAGGGGCGCTCGATGAAGCTTCCGGTCACGTCGTACGGCGACGCCGGTACGCCGGTCGTGGTGATGCACGGGTTGTTCGGCTCCGGGCGGAACTGGATGACCGCGGCGCGCCGGCTCGCGGACCGGCATCGGGTGTTCGCGTTCGACCTGCGCAACCACGGTACGTCGCCGCACGTCGGCACGATGAGTTACCCGGAGATGGCCGACGACGTCCGCGAGACGATCGACTCCCTCGGGGTCGGACCGGTCGCGCTCGTCGGGCATTCGATGGGCGGCAAGACCGCGATGCTCACCGCGCTGCAGTACCCGGCGGTCGTCGAGCGGCTCGTCGTGGTGGACGCCGCACCGGTCGCGTACCCGCCGGCGTTCGAGGCGTACGCCCGCGCGATGCGTACCGCCGACCTCTCGTCGGTGACCCGTCGTGCCGAGGTCGACGCGCAGCTCGCCGACGCCGTACCGACACCGGGGACGCGCGCGTTCCTCCTGCAGAACCTCATCCTCGACGCCGACGGCGCCCGCTGGCGCCCGAACCTCCCGGTGATCGAGGCCGCATTGCCGGCCATCTCCGGCTGGCCCGATGTCCAGGGCCGCTACGACGGACCGACCCTGTTCATCTACGGCGGTAAGTCCGACTACGTCCAGCAGGACCACCGCGCGACCATCGCGGCGTACTTCCCGCACGTCCAGTACGCCGTGGTCCCCGAAGCCGGTCACTGGGTCCACGCCGAACGCCTCGACGACTTCCTCGCCGCTCTCACCCCCTTCCTGCCCTGACCTGCTGCCCGCTGCCGCGGCCCCGCTACGCTGACCCGCAGCGACTTGGTAAACGGTTGTCAGTTATCCATTGACCTCTGAGTCCTTGCGTCGGTAAGTTTTCAACCCAGTTCCTGCAGGATCCACGATCTGGGTTGGATGTGGTGACGAATGGCGGTCCGGACCGGTGCGCAGCGCCTGGCGGAGGACCCGAGGCTGGTGCCCGACGGGCGACTGGGGCTGATCACGAATTTCACCGGCGTCCTGCCGGATCTCACGCCGACCTCGGTCGCGCTGCGTACGGCCGGCCTCCCGCTGACGGCGTTGTACGGACCCGAGCACGGCCTCCGCGGCACGGCGCAGGCGGGCGACAGCGAGGGCGAAGGCGTCGACCCCGACACCGGCCTCCCGGTTTTCGACACGTACCGCCGCAAGGACCAGGCGCTCGACGACCTGTTCGCCGATGTCGACGTGCTGCTCTTCGACATCCAGGACATCGGCACGCGGTTCTACACCTACATCTGGACGATGTACGACTGCCAGCAGGCAGCCGCCCGCCTCGGCCTGCCGTTCGTCGTGCTCGACCGCCCGAACCCGCTCGGCGGCGTCCGCGTCGAGGGACCGATGCTGCAGCCCGGCTTCGAGAGCTTCGTCGGCCGCGCGCCGATCCCGCTCCGGCACGGCCTGACGGTCGGTGAGCTCGCCCGACAGTTGGGTACGGCAACAGTCGTCGAGGTCGAGGGCTGGACCCGCACCGAGACCGCCACCGGTCTGCCCTGGGTGCCGCCGTCGCCGAACATGCCGACGCCGGACACCGCGCTCGTCTACCCCGGCACCGGCCTGTTCGAGGGCACCAACCTCAGCGAGGGCCGCGGTACGACGCGACCGTTCGAGACGATCGGAGCGCCGTACGTCGACGACCGGCTGCTGTCCGCGCTGCGTGCGTGTGAGTTGCCCGGCGTGATCTTCCGGCGCACGTGGTTCGAGCCGGTCTTCAGCAAGTACGCCGGCGACACGGTGTCCGGCGTCCAACTGCATGTCGTCGACCGGGAGGCGTTCGAGCCGGTCCGCACCGCGCTGGTCATGCTGGGCGTGCTCAACGAGCTGTATCCGGACGACTTCGCGCTCCTGCCGTCGCTGGACAAGCTGTGGGGCTCGGACTCGTTGCGCAAGGCACTCGAGGCCGGTGACGACCCGGCCGAGCTCTTGCCCGCGGCAACCACACCGGCCGGGTGGGTGCGCCCGGACGTACTGCTCTACGAGGAGGTCGGATGACCGACGTGACGATCCGCTCGTTCCAGGTCGGGGACGGGCCGCAGCTCGCCGACGTGTGGACCGCGGCGGCACCGGCCGACCCGATCTCGTACCAGCGGCTGCGCGACCTGTTCCTGCTCGACCGCAACTTCGACGCGGCCGGCCTCCAGGTAGCCGTGAGCAACGATCAGATCGTCGGCGCGGCGTACGGCGTCCGTCGGCTGGTCGCGGCCGACGCCGACGACCTGGAGCCGGCGTCCGGATGGATCCCGTTCTTCTTCGTGCATCCGGAGCACCGCCGGCGTGGCATCGGCCAAGCCTTGGTGTCGGCGGCAATGGACTGGCTCCGGTCGCACGGACGTTCCGAGGTGTACTTCTCGTCGTACACCCCGAACTACTTCGTGCCCGGCCTCGACACCGCCCGCTACCCGGAGGCCGCCGGACTGCTCACCGGGCTGGGCTTCGAGCGCCGGTACGACGCGGTCGCGATGGACCGCAGCCTTGTCGGGTACGCCGTTCCGGACGACGTCCGCCGCCGCATCGAGGCCCTGACGGCCGAGGGCTACAGCTTCGGCACACCGTCGGGCGACGAACTGACCGCGCTGATCGCGATCGCCGGCGCGGAGTTCAACCCGGACTGGGCACGCGCGATCCGCGAGGGTGCCGTGTCCGGACTGCCACTGGACCGCATCGTGGTGGCGCGAGACCCCGGCCGGGAGATCCTCGGCTGGGCCATGCACGGGACCTACGAAGGGGTCATCGACCGGTTCGGGCCATTCGGCGTACTGCCGGCGTCCCGCGGTACCGGTCTCGGCAAGGTACTGCTGCACCTGACCCTCGAACGGATGGTCGCGGCCGGCGCCCATGGCGCCTGGTTCCTGTGGACCGGGGAAACCTCCGCGGCCGGGCAGCTGTATCTCAAAACGGGGTTCGACATCACGCGCACGTTCACCATCCTCCGGGCGCCCCTGCACCCGGACGGCGGGAAGGAATGACATGAGGATCTCGAGGGGAGTGCGGCTCGCGGTCGCACTCGGCATGCTCGCGACGGCCGCGGCCTGTGGCGGCGGCAGCGGTTCGGGCGGCAGCGACGACAAGGTCGAACTGACGCTGCTGAGCCACTACAGCGACGGGCCGTCGAAAGAGGGCTTGGACAAGATGATCCAGCAGTGGAACAAGGAGAATCCGAAGATCCAGGTCAAGGCGCAGGTGGTCAAATTCGACGACCTGCTGACCACGATGACGGTCCGCCAGACCGGCGGCCGCGGTGCCGACATCGTCAGCGCGTACGGCCTGTGGGGCGGCCAGCTGATGAAGGCCAACGTGGTCGCGAAGGTGCCCGACGATGTCGCGGCCAAGATCAAGGCGGAGTACAGCCCGGCCGCGCTCGGCGCGGTCACCACCGGTGACTCCCTGCTCGGCTACCCGACCGAGCTGAACACGTACGTGCTGTTCTACAACAAGAAGATCCTCGCCGCCGCGGGCATCACCAAGCCGCCGACGAGTTGGGCCGAGCTCGCGGACGCGGCCAAGAAGACGGTGAAGCGTGATGCCAAGGGCAACATCCAGGTCGAGGGCCTGAGCCTGATCCAGGACGGCGACAACAAGTCCGTGCATCCGTTCCTGTCGCTGCTGGACTCTGCCGACGGAAAGTTCCTGGGCGAGGACGGCACCGCGCAGTTCGACCAGGAGCAGGGCAAGGCGGCGCTGAAGTTCGAGTCCGACTTGGCCGCGGCGAAGGCGACGAACCCGTCGATCTCGCCGATCAAGCAGTTCCGCAGCGGCGGTGTCGCGATGGCGATCCAAGCCGGCTGGTGGATCGGCAGCCTGAAGACCCAGATGAAGGACAAGTACGCCTCCGAGGTCGGTGTGGCCGCCATTCCCGGGCCGACGCCGGGCAGCAAGGGCTCGCTCGCCTACGGGTTCTTCATGGGCGTGAACGAGCGCAGCAAGCACCCGGACGAGGCCTGGAAGTTCCTCAGCTGGATGAACGAGCACAAGACCGCCGACGGCAAGGTCACGGAGGTCGGCCAGTGGATGGCCGGTCAGGGCCTGATCCCGCCGCGCACCGCCGACCTGGCCGAGTACCAGAAGTCGCTGTCCGACCCGAACCTGGCGCCGATCTACGAGGCGGCGACGTACGCGATGCCGGAGCCGAACCAGCCGGGTGCGTACGAGGCGAAGACCGCTCTGCACAACGCGATCATGGGCGTACTTGCTGATGGCAAGAACTCCGACGACGCACTGGCGCAGGCGGCGAAGGCGGTCAAGCCGCAATGACCACCGCGGTCGGCCGGGTCGGCGCCGTGGTGGCGCCGGCCCGGGACACCGGCAAGCTGCACCGCGAGGGACGGGCGGCCTACCTGTTCCTCGCACCGGCGCTGCTGTTCTTCTGCGTGTTCCTGATCCTGCCGTTCATCTTCTCGATCGTGCTCGCGTTCTCCGACTGGGGCGGCTTCGATCTCGGCACGCTGCAGTGGGCCGGTACGGCGAACTTCACCGACGTACTGAACTTCGACGGCACGTTCGTGAAACCGATTCTGGTGAACACGCTGCTGTTCGCCTTCGGCGCGGTCTTCCTGGCCACGTTCGGGTCCGTGCTTGTTGCCTATTGCATCGACCGGCTCGCATTCCAGGGCTTCTGGCGGATCCTGTACTTCCTGCCCGTGGTCGCCACGGTCGTGGCCATCGGCAACGTCTGGAAGATGATGTACCAGCCGGCCGGGTTGATCAACGGCGTGCTGAACAAGCTCGGCGTGAACAGCATCGGCTTCTTGTCCGACGCGTCGTACGCGCTGCCGTCGGTCACCGTCGTTCAGGCGTGGGCCTCGATCGGCGGCGCCGTGTTGATCCTGACCGCCGGACTGAAGGCGATCCCGGACACGTACTACGAGGCGGCCGCGGTGGACGGCGCGAACTCGTGGCACATGTTCTGGTCAATCACGCTGCCGCTGCTGCGGCCGGCACTGCTGTTCGTGCTGATCACGCAGTTCATCGGCGGTCTGCAGTCGTTCGCGCTGATCATCGTGATGACCGGCGACGGCGGCCCGGTGAACGCGACCAACGTCGCGGCCTTCGAGATGTACCAGCAGGCCTTCAAGTACGGCGCCTGGGGGACGGCGAGCGCGATGGCGATGGTGCTGTTCGTGATCATCCTGGCGATCACGCTGCTGCAGCTGTGGATCGCGCGGCGGCGCGGAGAGGAGACCTCGTGAAACGACGCTTCCCGTGGTTCGCGTACCTGGTCGTGGTCCTCGGCGCCGTGGCGATGGTGATGCCGTTCCTGGACATGGTGATGAGCTCGTTCAAGGGCGCGGGCGAGTACGGCGTGATCCCGTACAAGTTCCTGCCCGAGTCGTTCAACCTCGACAACTACCGGGAGGCGTTCTCGCAGCTGGAGCTGCCGCGGCTGTTCCGCAACAGCGTGATCGTCACGGTCAGCGTGACCGCGTCCGTGCTCGTCACGTCGGCGTTGGCCGGGTACGCGCTGGCGAAGCTGCGGTTCCGCGGTCGGGCGGTGATCTTCCGGTTCATCCTCGCCACGATGATGCTGCCGCCGTTCCTGCTGCTGATCCCGACCTTTCTGATCATGCTCAACTGGCCGCTGGCCGGCGGCAACGACATCCTCGGCCGCGGCGGCGACGGCGGGCTGACGACCAGCCTGCTCGCGCTGATCCTGCCGTTCACGGTGTCCGGGTTCGGGATCTTTCTGATGCGCCAGTTCATGGTGTCGCTGCCCGACGAGATGCTCGAGGCGGCCAAGATCGACGGCGCCAACCAGTGGCAGATCTGGCGGCTGATCGTGTTGCCGCAGACCAAGCCGGTCGCGATCACCCTCGGGCTGATCACGTTCATCGGCACCTGGAACGAGTACATCTGGACGCTGCTGATCTCGTCGTCCGACCCGTCGCTGCAGACGCTTCCGGTCGGCATCCAGTTGCTGCAGAGCTTCCTCGATCCGGATCGCACGATGCCGATCGTGATGGCCGGGCTGGTGATCAGCACGCTGCCCGTGCTGGTGGTGTTCCTGCTGCTGCAGAAGTACTACGTGCGCGGCGTCGTACTCAGCGGCCTGAAGTGATGACCTGCCTCGAGTTGAAGGAGAAGTTGTGACCAAGTCAGTGCTCGCCATCGGGGCGCACATCGGCGACATGGACCTGACCGCCGGACCGACGCTGGCCAAGCTCGTCCTCGAGGGCGCGTCGGCGACGATCGTCGCGCTGACGCCGGGGGAGCGCGGCCACCCGCGGATGACGGCGGCCGACTACAAGAAGCAGAAGATCGCCGAGGGGGAGTCGTTCGCCGAGGCGATCGGCGCCGACTTCGTGGTCTTCGACCACAGCGACGGCTTCCTGCCGAACACCGACGACGTCGCGCTGAAGCTCGCCCAGCTGATCCGGGACAAGCAGCCCGACACGATCATCACGCACTGGAAACACTCCATCCACAGCGATCACGAGCACGCCGCCGCCCTGTCCGAGCGGGCCCGGTTCCTGGCCGGTCTGCCGATCGACCCCGACGACGACTTCCCGGCCGTGACGGCGTACCCGGAACTGGCCGCGAAGCTCGCCGCGCTGCCGCGGCACGGCGTGCGCTCGTTCCTGCACGCCGAGAACTGGGAGGACATGGAGGGCTTCACGCCGTCCCTGTACGTCCCGATCCCGGACGAGGCGTTCCACCGCTGGGTCTCCGCGATCCGGCACCAGGCGTTCGCGCGCGGCGAGACGTACGGCTTCCGGTACATCGACTACTACACCGCGCTGATGACGATGCGCGGCTGCTTGGCGTCGTACCCACGGGCTTGTGCTTTCCATGCCAGTCAGACGCCGGAGGTCAGTAAGCTCGCTGGGCCGTAGTCGTCTCGTCTGATCGGAGCTGGGTGTGGTGGCTGGAGTGCAGTTGGTCGTGCAGTCGGACGACTTCGGGATGTGTCATGCGGTGAACACCGGGACCGTGGAGGCGTTCCGGTCGGGCATCGTGACGCAGGTGTCGACGATGGCGGCGTGCCCGTGGTTCACCGAGGCGGCGGCGCTGGCGCGGGAGTACTCGATCCCGGTCGGCGTGCACCAGACGCTGACCTGCGAGTGGGATTTCCTGCGGTGGCGGCCGTTGACGGACGGTACGTCGTTGGTGGGGGCGGACGGCACGTTCCGCCGTACGGTGGCCGAGGCGGCGGCCGGTGTTTCGCCTGCGGACGCCGTACGGGAGTTGTCGGCGCAGGCCGCGCGCTTCGCCGCCGAGGGGCTGTCGGTCGAGTATCTCGACTACCACATGGGTTCGTCGGTGCCGTCGGCGTACGACGAGGTGTCGACGGCGCTCGGGAAGCCGTTCATCTACGGGTCGTTCGCCGCACGCTTCGCGTCGATCGAGATCCTGAGTGACCGGGATGCGGCGGACAAGAAGCCGTGGGTCCTCGAGTACTTGGACAAGCTCGCGCCCGGCGTCCACCTCCTCGTCACCCATTGCGCCGCGGCCGACCCCGAGCTGGGTGCGCTGCACCGGCCTGGCTCCGACACCTACCGCTGGGCCGAGGAGTACCGCCTCTCCGACCAGGCGGTCGTCACCGACCCCGACATCCACCAGGCGATCAAGGACCACGCCATCGAACTCACCACCGTCGCCAAAGCCTTCACCCCCTAGCCCGACCCCGGCCCCGACCCCGCGGCCGGCGTCGTCGAGTCGTGGAAAGTGGTCGTCTGGCGCGACCACAATCCACGACTCGACGGAACCCTCGGGGAGCCATTCGCCACGACTCGGTGCAGCCGCGGCGTTGGGGTGCCTCAGGAACGGACTCCCGGCGTACGCAGCGCGCCGGGCGGCGAACCGGTGGCGGCCTTGACGTGGCGAGTGAGGTGGCTGACCGAGTGGTACCCGGTGAGTTCGGCGATGGACTGCAGGGTGAGGGTCGAGTTGCGGATGTGAGCGAGGGCATGACGGAGGCGGACCGCCTGCAGCGCCGCTTGCGGACTGGTGTTGCGGACCTGGGTGAACGCCGCTCGCAGTCCTGACGGCGAGATGCCGAGATCCGCGGCGACCCGGGTGATGCGGAGGCCGGTGGCGAAGCGTTCCTCGAAGAGTTGCTCCGCCTGCGCGACGAGTTGCTCCGCCGGACTCGCCGGAGTGGTCGCGGCGGCCCGACGCAGCCGAAGGTCCAGCTCGGCGAGCAGGATCGCGCGCAGCTCCTCGCTCTCGGTCTCGCGCACCAGTGCGTCGAACACCCGGCGCAGCGTCTGATCCGGGTCGTCGTACACCAACCGCGGCCATGGCTGCTTCGGCGGGGCGGCGACCTGAAGGAAGCGGTTCGCGTACCCGGTCCGGCTCAGCTCGGCGTGCCAGGTGTTCGGCGGCGTCAGCAGTACGGTCCCGGGCGTGGCGTCGTACGTCGCATCGCCGATCGGGCAGGTGATGCGCCCGCGAACGTAGTACACGAGCTCCCACGACGTGTGGGCGTGCGACGGGTAGTCCTTGCCGGGCGCGGCGGTGTGGACGCCGGCGCCGAGGAGTCGTGGCGATCTGTGCACAAGCCTTGTCGCCTTCTGCATTGTTTCGCGGGTGGGTGCGTTCGATGCTGTCATCGATTCGTGCATCTTGTGAAGGAGCAGCTATGGACATGGCAACCGCGCTGCGCGACCTCGGCGTGACCGACGACGTACTCACGCCGGACGAGAAGGACCGACTCGACCGCGACGGATTCCTGCCGCTGGAGGGGATCCTGTCGACCGAAGAAGTGGCCGCGATCAACAAACGCCTCGCCGAACTGACCGCTGCCGAAGGTGATCGGGCCGGCCTCGAGGTCCATCAGGAGAAGGGCACCGATCGGCTCGCGGACCTGGTGAACAAGGACCCGCTGTTCGAGGTCTGCTTCAGCCATCCGCGCGTGCTGGCGGCGATGCGGCACGTGCTCGGGGAGTTCAAGCTGTCGTCACTGAACAGCCGCGCGGCCCTCCCGGGTGAGGGACATCAAGGCCTGCACGCCGACTTCGACCGTCCGGTCGCGCCGGGGGAGTACCAGGTCTGCAACTCGATCTGGCTGCTCGACGACTTCACCCCCGAGAACGGCGCCACCCGCGTCGTCCCCGGCTCGCACCGCCGCGGCACCATGCCGGCCGACGAGATGCCCGACCCTGCCGCCCCACACCCCGAGCAGACCCAACTCACCGGCCGCGCCGGCACCGTCGTCATCTTCAACAGCCACCTCTGGCACGGCGGCACCAGGAACGAGACCGACGAACCCCGCCGGGCCCTGCACTCCTACTTCGCCCGCCGCCACCTACCCCAGCAACTCGACCAACAGACCTACCTCCGCGTCGACACCTACAACCGCCTGACCCCCGCCCAGCACTTCGTCCTCGACGTCACCGGCGGCCGCCCTTGACCTACGAGCCGTGCTCTCAGGTCACGGCGCAATTGGCCTGACACCAGTCAGGTATCGCGAAATGTTCGCACGGCGAGACCGCCGTACGAACATTTGATCCGATGGCGTGAACCAGGAAGACAGCGCCTGGATGATGTGGCGCAACGCGCTCGAGCTTGTGAGGGTTACGAGGCGTCGGCTTTGCGGACCCAGACTTCTCGGATGATGAGGAGGATGGCGGCGGCGGAGGGGATGGCGAGGAGGGCGCCGACGACGCCGAGCAGCGCGCCGCCGAGGAGGGCGGCGATGACCGTGACGGCGCCGGGGATGTCGACGGCGCGGCGCATGATCCGCGGCGCGACGACGTAGTTCTCGACCTGCTGGTAGATGACGCCGTAGATCAGGCAGGCGATGCCGATCCAGAGGCCGGCGGTGAAGCCGATCAGGGACACCACGACGACGCCGATCAGACCACCGACCATGGGGATGAACGCGGTGAACATCACCACGATCGCCAGCGCCACCGAGTACTCGTGCAGGCCCACGATCTGCAGGAAGACGAACATGCACACGCCCGCGCACAGCGCCACCAGGAACTGTCCGCTGACGTAGCCGCCGACCCGGCTGAGCACCTCGTCGCCGAGGATCGCGACGCGGGTACGGCGAGAGCTCGGGACCAGGCTGTACGCCGCGCGCTTCACCGACGGCAGCGAGGCGAGGAAGTACAGCGTGAGGATCAGGATCGTGAACGTGTTGAACAGCGCGTTCGCGACCACCTTGCCGACGCCGAGGATGCCGCCGAACGCGCGTTGCGCGAGCGCCGGGTCCTGGACGTAGTCGGTTGCCTTCTTGACGAAGTCGTACCGGTTGTCGAGTTCGTCGAACGTCTCGGACTTCTTCAGCAGCTGGAACCAGTCGGGTGCGTTCTTGATCAGGTTGTTGATCTGTTCGGTGACGACCGGGACGATCGCGAACCCGACCCCGGCGACCGCGACCAGCATCAGCAGGAACACCAGCCCGACGGCCAGCCCACGCCGCAACCCGCGGCGCATGAACCACTCGACCAGCGGGTTCAGGCCGACGGCGATGAACATCGACACCAGCAGCAGGATGAGGACCGAGCGGGCCTGACCGAGCGCGTTCCACAGACCCCAGGCGACCAGTACGCCGAGCGCCGCGAAGAAGCCGAACGTGAACGGGTTGCCCCGGCGCAGCGGCGGACCCGGCGTCCCCATGCCGACCGACGGGTGCCGTTCCTCGATCAGCAACTCGTCGGCGAAGTTGGTGTCCGCGTCCTTGCCCCGCCCTCCCCGCCTCGCCCACTGATCCGCGCCCGCACCAGCCTCGTCCGCGACCGCACCAGCCTCGTCCGCGGCTGCCTCGGCCTGGTCGGCCGAGCTTTCAGCTTCCTCGGCGGAGCCGTCAGCCTGGTCGGCAGCGGCGTCGGCTTCGGCGGCGTTCGTGTCGGCCTGGTCCGCGGAGGCTTCGGCGTTGTCGGCTGAGGTTTCGGCCTGGTCGGCGGCGGCCTCCGCGGTGCGTGCGGACTCGGCAGCCCGGTCGGCTGCGGTGTTCGCTCGGCGGGTGGCCTGCTCGAGGTCCTCGTCGTTCGCTGTGGAGGTGTCGTCGCCGGAAGGCGTCACATCTTGTCCTTCGGGGATCGTGCGCCCGAGGCGGCCGCATCGGTCTTGTCAGCCGCGGTCGACGTACCCCGGGAGGACGTACCCCCGGAGGTCTTCGCCGGGGCGGACGGCCGCGCCTGCACCCGAGTGTCCTCGGTCGCGAGGTCATTCAGCCGGAACTCGTCGACCTTGGTCGCCTCCGCCGGCTCCTCGTCGTCCGCGGCTCGGGCGTCCGATGCGGTGTCCGACGTGGTGTCCGACGTGGTGTCCGACGTGGTGTCCGAAGTGGCGGGGGAGGAGAAGGCAGGACCGCCGGCCGTCCGGCTGGTCTTGTCGGCGAGGCCGTCGGTGTCCTCCGGCGCGACGCGCAGGTCGGTGTCGATCCGGGTCTCGTCGACCCGCGCATCCCCGGCGCCCGCACCGACGAACGGGCTGGCGCCGGTGAACGGAACTTCCTCGTCCTCCTCGTCGTACGCCGACTCGCTACCACCGGCCGGAACCGGAGTAGCACCCGCGAACGGGTTGTCCGCGATCGCCGACGCATTCGCATCCCGAGCGACCGCATCCGCCGAAGTGTCCACCGGAGCTTCCACCGAAGCATCCGCCGCGTCCGCCGTGGACTGCGGAGCGAACGGGCTCTGCGGTTCCGCGGTGAACGGGTTGTTCGCGGGGCGCCCGGCGTCAGCCGGGCGGGCGAAAGGGCTGACGTACGGCGTCGGCGTGGCGGTCTCGTTGTCGAGCTCGGCCGCCTGCCGCGCAATGTTGCTGGCGATCTCGTTCAGGCCGGCGATCTGGGTCAGGATGCCGTCGCGGCGCTTGGCGAGCCGCTCGGTCTCGCGGGCGACGACGGTCCGGGCGCGCTCGGCCTCGTCGGCGGCGTTCGCCAGCTCAGCCTCGGCGCGGGTCCGGGCGGTGGTGAGCAGCTGCTCGGCCTCGCGGCGGGCGCGGGACAGGGTCCGCTCGGCCGACTCCTCGGCCTCGGCGCGGATCTTGCGGGCCTGCTCGGTCGCCTCGGCCACCCGGCGCTCGGACGCCTCGGCGGCCTCCTTCATCTGAGTGGTCAGGTTCTCGGTGTCGGCGGCGATCTGCGCGTGCTTGTCCGCGAGCTCCTTCGCCTGCTGCTCGCGCTCGTCGGCGAGCCGGGCGCGCAGCGCGGCCGACTCCCGCTGGATTGCCGTCCGGATCTTCTCCGCCTCGTGCAGCGCGCCGTTCTTCAGCGTGCTGGCCTGGGACTCGGCCGTCAGGATCAGCTGCTCGGCCTTGCGCTGCGCCGCCTGCAGCACCTCGGCCGCCTCGGTCTCCGCGGTCCGGCGGATCTCGGCCGCGTCGCCCTCGGCGGTCCGGCGCATGCTGTCGGCCTCGTTGAGCGCGACGGTGCGGATGTCCTCGGCCTCACGGTCGCCGGTCGCCCGCGCGGCGGCCGCCTCCTTGGCCGCGTTCGCGCGCAGTTCCTCGGCCTCGCGCTTGGCCTCTTCGAGCGCCTCGGACGCCTGGTCCTGGGCGAGCCGGAGGATCTGGGCGGCGCGGTCGCCGAGCCCGGCGTACGACGGGTTCGCCGCGGCGTCGAGCTGGCGGCGGGTCTCCTCGAGTTGCTGCTGCAACGGCGCGACGCTCTGCTGGAGCGAATCGGCGCGGTTGCGGGCCTCGACGAGTTGCATCTCCAGCGCGCGGACGTAGTCGTCCACGGCCTGCTTGTCGTACCCTCGGCGGCTGACCGGGAAGCCTCCGGCAGCGGTCGCAGTGCGGTCGAAGAACGGCAAGCTCGACTCGTCAGGCATTGTCCCCGGGTGTCCCTTCTGGCGGCTTACTGTGAATCCCCCACGATAAGCCTGTCAGAACCCTGTTCAAACGCCCAAACGAACGGCCGGTAGCCCCGTCTGGAACTGCCTGGGCCGGGTGAGAGCGGACCTGCACCACTCACCAACCCAGCCGGCCCGCCTCCCGTGCCGCCTCGCGCCGCGTGAGCGGGCACCGGAACGCGAGGTTGGTGAGTGGTGCAGGTCCGCTCAGCGGTTGCGGAAGCGGTTGATGGCGGCGAGGTGCCGCTCGCGCAGCTCCGGGTCGCGGACGCCAAGGCCCTCCGCCGGCGCCAGGGTCAGGACACCGACCTTGCCCTGGTGCAGGTTGCGGTGCACGTCGTAGGCAGCCTGCGGGGTGTCCTCGAGCGGGTAGACCTTGCTGACCGTCGGGTGCACCATGCCGCGCGCGATCAGCCGGTTCGCCTCCCAGGCCTCGCGGTAGTTGGCGAAGTGCGAGCCGATGATCCGTTTCAGGTTCATCCACAGGTACCGGTTGTCGTACTCGTGCAGGAAGCCCGACGTCGACGCGCAGGTCACGATCGTCCCGCCGCGCCGGGCGACGTACACCGAGGCGCCGAACGTCTCCCGCCCCGGGTGCTCGAACACGATGTCGGGGTCGTCGCCGCCGGTCAGCTCCCGGATCCGGGCGCCGAACCGCTTCCACTCCTTCGGGTCCTGGGTGTGCTCGTCCTTCCAGAACCGGTACCCCTCGGCCGATCGATCGATGATCAGCGAGGCGCCCATCGCCCGGCAGATCTCCGCTTTCTCCGGTGACGACACCACGCAGACCGGGATCGCGCCGCCGTTCAGCGCGAACTGGGTCGCGTACGACCCGAGACCGCCGGACGCGCCCCAGATCAGCACCACGTCGCCCTGTTTCATGTTGGCCCCGTTGGCCGACACCAGCTGGCGGTACGCCGTACTGTTCACCAGCCCGGGCGACGCGGCCTCCTCCCAGGTGAGGTGGGCCGGCTTCGGCATCAGCTGGTTCGACTTCACCAGCGCGAGCTCGGCCAGACCGCCGAAGTTCGTCTCGAAGCCCCAGATCCGTTGCTCGGAGTCGAGCATCGTGTCGTTGTGCCCGTCCGGCGACTCCAACTCGACCGACAGGCAGTGCGCGACCACCTCGTCGCCCGGCTTCCACGCGTTCACGCCGGGGCCGGTGCGCAGTACGACGCCCGCGAGGTCGGAGCCGACCACGTGGTACGGCAGATCGTGGCGGGCGGTCAGCGGCGACAACTTCCCGTACCGCTTCAGGAACGTGAACGTCGACACCGGCTCGAAGATCGACGTCCACACGGTGTTGTAGTTGATCGCGCTGGCCATCACCGCGACCAGTGCCTCACCCGGACCGAGCTCCGGAGTCGGGACGTCGTCGAGGTGCAGGCTCTTGCGCGGGTCCTTCTCCTTCGTGTCCAGACCCTCGAACATGGTCGCCTCGTCGGCGTGCACGGTGATGCCCCGGTAGTGGTCCGGTACGTCGAGTTCACCGACGGCGGCACTCTCGCCGGCGAGGATCGCATCGAGGATCTGCTTCACGAAAGTACCTCCTGCAGCGGCGGTCTGTGTGAGCGGAACTTACCGTCGAGTATGCACGGGTAGCTGTGCCCTGTGACACAGTCGGCGACGGTTGAGACGACCGTCACTTTTCCAGTCCACCGTTGTCAGTGGTCTTATCCCGATCCGAGGTCCGGTCGGCTACCTCAAACGGGTGTGCAACCGCACCTGGGTGAAGTCGTCACCCGACCGCAGCTGCACCAGATCGCACAGCTGGTTCGCGAGCCAGACGCCCCGTCCGCCGAGCCCGTCCAGCGGCGGCAGCACCCGCCCGACGAGCAGGTCGTCGATGCGACCGCGGTCCCGGACATCACAGATCAGCGTGCCGTCGGCGATCCAGACCGCGAGCCGTCCGCGGCCGCCGCCGAACCGGATGCTGTTCGTGCAGACCTCGTGCAACGCCAGCGACAGGTCTTCGAGCCGGTCCCGCGACACCCCATGGGCCGCGGCGTGTCCGGCCAGCCATTGCCGGATCTGTCCGAGCTCCTCCGGCCCGAATTCCCACCGCTCGGCCCGGTCCGGTACGTCGTCCAGCGCGGTCCGGAACGTCTTGTCCGCAAGCGCTTCCGCCCCGAAGTGCGTCACCGTCGGGTCGATACCGACGGACGCCTCGTACGCGCACCACAACCGGAACGTCTTGTCCCGCGCGAAGGCGATGTCGAGCAGTTCCTCGTGCAGTTGGACCTCGTCGAGCGCCGCTGCGCTCCAGCCCGGGTACGCCGGTTCGCCGAGGCCGCGGACCGGACCGGGACTCTCCTCGAGGGCTGCGCGCCAGAACGGGATCAGCCGCGCCGGGTTGCCCCCGGCAACAGTCATGTCGTGGAACCGGACGTCGTCACGCACCGGGCCCAACGCGTCCCGCAGTACCGCGATCCGCTCCGGTGGCAGCGCGGCCACGATGGTTTCCCCCGCCTCCAGACCCGCTCGCACGTAGGCGACCGCGCGGTGCACGAAGTCCTCGTCCGAGGTGTGGACGAAGGCCTTGTGCTCGAACCCGGCCGGCGCACCGTGCAGGGAGTCCGTGGCGCTGTCCCTCAGCACCCGAACAGAGTAGCGGCCCGACCCGGTCGCCCACCCCACTTTTCGCGTGCCGTCACGCCGGGTGGGAAGCCGGTGGCTCCACGAGTTCGACCAGGACGCCGCCGGCGGACTTGGGGTGGACGAAGTTGACCCGCGAGCCCGCGGTGCCGCGCTTCGGCTCGTCGTAGAGCAGCCGGGCGCCGCGGTCGCGGAGGACGGCGGAGACCGCGTCGAGGTCATGGACGCGGTAGGCGAGCTGCTGGATGCCCGGCCCGCGCTGGTCGAGGAACTTGGCGATCGGCGAGGCGTCCGACAACGGCGCCAGCAACTGGATCGAGGAACCCGAGTCGCCGACCGAGAGCATTGCTTCCCGGACGCCCTGCTCCTCATTGATCTCCTCGTGCGCCACGGTCATGCCGAACACGTCGGCGTAGTACCGGACGGCCTCGTCGAAGTCGGGTACCGCGATGCCGACGTGGTCGATCGCGTCGAACAACTGATCCATCAGCCCAGCGTGGCGTACGGCGGTCCGCGCGGGCCATCGAAAGTGGCCCAGCCGACACCTGTCGTGTGACCCGTCTGACGCTTGCGAGCAGCGGCGTACCAGTGCTGTCGCAGGTATCGTGACGACATGTCTGACACGCGGAACCACAGCGTCATCGTCGCCGGTGCACGGACCCCGATCGGGCGGTTGCTGGGTGGCCTCAAGGGCTTCACCGGCGCCGACCTCGGCGGGTTCGCGATCAAGGGCGCACTGGAGAAGGCCGGCATCGCGCCGGACCAGGTCGAGTACGTGATCATGGGCCAGGTACTGCAGGCCGGCGGCGGTCAGATCACCGCCCGCCAGGCCGCGGTCAAAGGCGGGATCGGCATGGACGTACCGGCCATCACGATCAACAAGGTCTGTCTGTCCGGACTCAACGCGATCGCACTCGCCGATCAGCTGATCCGCGCCGGTGAGTACGACGTCGTCGTGGCCGGCGGGATGGAGTCCATGACCAACGCGCCGCACCTGCTGCCCAAGTCCCGCGAGGGCTTCAAGTACGGCGACACCACCCTCGTCGACTCGATGGCCTACGACGGGTTGTGGGACGCGTTCACCGACCAGGCGATGGGCGCGCTGACCGACCAGCAGAACAACGCCGTCGAGAAGCTGACCCGCGAGGAGCAGGACGCGTTCAGCGCCCGTTCGCACCAGCGCGCCGCCGAGGCCTGGAAGAACGGTGTCTTCGCCGACGAGGTGGTCCCGGTCGAGGTGCCGCAGCGCAAGGGCGACCCGATCGTGGTCGACAGCGACGAAGGTGTCCGCGGTGACACCTCGGTCGAGGTGCTGGCCAAGCTGCGCCCGGCGTTCGGCAAGGACGGCACGATCACCGCCGGTTCGGCGTCGCAGATCTCCGACGGCGGCTGCGCGGTCGTCGTGATGAGCAAGGCGAAGGCCGAGGAGCTCGGGCTCAGCTGGATCGCCGAGATCGGCGCGCACGGCTCGGTCGCCGGCCCGGACTCGACGCTGCAGAGCCAGCCGGCCAACGCGATCGTCAAGGCCTGCCAGAAGGAAGGTGTCACGCCGGCCGACCTCGACCTGATCGAGATCAACGAGGCGTTCGCCGCGGTCGGCATCGCATCCGCCCGCGAGCTCGGCGTCAGCGAGGACAAGGTGAACGTGAACGGCGGCGCGATCGCGCTCGGCCACCCGATCGGGATGTCCGGCGCGCGACTGGTGCTGCACCTGGCGCTCGAGCTCGGTCGTCGCGGTGGCGGCGTCGGTGCCGCGGCGCTGTGCGGCGGCGGCGGTCAGGGTGACGCCCTGATCGTGCGGGTACCGAAGAGCTGATGTCACGACGTACGGCGCCTGTCGGAGAACTGGTCGAGCGGGCCCGGGACGGTGATTCCCGGGCCGTCGCCCGACTCATCTCGCTGGTGGAGGACGAGTCCCCGCTGCTGCGGGAGGTGATGACGGCACTGGCGCCGCACGCCGGCCACGCGCACATCGTCGGGATCACTGGGTCGCCCGGCGTCGGCAAGTCGACCTCGACGTCGGCCCTGGTGACGGCGTACCGCGAGACCGGGAAGCGGGTCGGCGTCCTCGCGGTGGACCCGTCGTCCCCGTTCTCCGGCGGTGCGCTGCTCGGCGACCGGGTCCGGATGCAGGACCATGCGACCGATCGCGGTGTGTTCATCCGCTCGATGGCGTCCCGCGGGCACCTCGGCGGCCTGTCCTGGTCGACGCCGCAGGCGTTGCGGGTGCTGGACGCGGCCGGGTTCGACGTCGTCCTGGTCGAGACCGTCGGGGTCGGGCAGTCCGAGGTCGAGATCGCCGGGATGGCCGACACCACGCTGGTGCTGCTGGCGCCCGGGATGGGCGACGGGATCCAGGCGGCCAAGGCCGGAATCCTCGAGGTCGGCGACATCTACGTGGTGAACAAGGCCGACCGGGACGGCGTCCAGTCGGTCACCCGGGACCTGCGGGCGATGCTGGCGCTGGCCGAGCGGCCCGAGGGTGCGTGGGTGCCGCCGATCCTGAAGACGGTGGCGTCGCGGAACGAGGGCGTCGCCGAGGTGGTGCAGGCGATCGAGGACCGGCTGGAGTGGATGCGCGGGAACGGCGTCCTCACCGAGCGCCGGCGCAGCCGCGCCCGCGACGAGATCGAGTCGATCGCGACGACTTCCCTGCGGGCCCGCTTCGCGCACCTGCACGGCGACGCCCGGCTCGACGTCCTGGCCGCCAAGGTCGCGGACGGGGACACCGACCCGTACTCGGCGGCCGACGAACTAATCGCGGCGCTGTGATGATTGTCTCGCTGTGGAACAGTCGACCACGCAGTGTCACATTGTTTCTTTCGCATTCCGGCTGCTGAAAACCGATCCGATTTCGGGCAAATACGGCGCGTTGCGGCCGTTGTGCGGGGATCCTTGTCTCAGGGCGGCGCGCCGGTGGCTGCCGTGCCCCCGAATCCGTTACAGAATGGGACTTGTAGCTGGTGAGCATTGTGCGGTGGGCTGTGTTCAGTCAGTGACAATTGGTGACAGTCCGTGATACAAATCCAAGCACAGTCGACCGATGTGGGTTAGGAACCAAGGAGTGGCGACATGCCGAAGAAGCTGTTGATCTGGTCGCTCATCGCCTTTGCCGGCTTCTATCTGTTCACCCAACCGGCCAACGCAGCCGGAGCGGTCGGGGGCGCGTTCTCCGCCGTGGGTGACGCGTTCGGAAGCGTCATCACCTTCCTGACCGCGCTGTTCAGCTGATCTGCGGCTCGAGTGTCCCGTTCCGCGTCGTCGTGCGGGACACTTGGACGTACGGGGTCACACAACAGGGTGACAGGGGAGTGAGTGGATGGCCGGAATAGGCCTGTTCCGGATCTTCGACCCGAAGGTCCGGCGCCATCTGATCTCGGACGAGGGCGAGATCGTCATCGACGAGGTTCGGCAGCACTGGGTGGTGTACTCGGTGCCGATGCTCGAGGTCGCGCTGGCGGCCGCCCTGCTGGTGACGATGGCCACCACCACGATCGGTGGGCAGCCGGTGCTGCTGGCGGTCGTGCTGGTGCTGTTGGCGCATGCCTTTTGGCAGTTCCTCACCCACCACCGGGACCGGTTCGTGGTCACCAACATGCGCGTCATGCGGATCCGCGGCGTCTTCTCGCAGACCGTCGCGACCACCCCGATCGCGCGAGTTCTCGACATCACCCTGCAGAAGCCGATCATCGGGCGGATGCTCGGCTACGGCCACTTCGTCTTCGAGTCCGCGGCGCAGGACCAGGGCTTCCGCGAGATCAAGTGGGTCAGCCGCCCCGACGACCGTGACCTCACCATCCAGCGCGTCATCCAGCGCACCGGCCTGCGCGCCTCGGCGAGCGTCGACGTGCTGGCCGGCGACGAGGACTCCGACGACGACGGCACCGGCCCGGTCGGCATGGACTCGGCGCAGGAGGTTGCCGGTTCCTACGCGCCGGTGACGACGACCACCTCCAGCGAAGCCCGCCCGGCACCGCCGCCGCAGTCCTCCGGCGCCAAGTCGATCTTCAACAGCGAACGCGGCAACTGGACCGACGACGACTAGTGCCCTGAGCCGGACCCTAATGCTCTTCGTGTAGCCGTCTGAAGTGGTCGCGGCGGCGTTCTCGGTGCGCGCGTTCGGGGTGACTCGGCGGCGCGGTGTCCAGCGCGCGCTGCAGTTCGTCGGCTGCTTCGTCGTACCGTGCCTGGCGGGCGAGCAGTTCGCCGCGTACGGCGTGCCGTCGTGAACTGGGCGGGATGGCCTCGAGGAGGATGAGCGCTGCGTCGACGCGACCTGTCTCGGCGATCGCGACGACGCGAGCCAGCTCGGCCGCGGGGCTGGGGGCGACCTCTACCAGCAGGTCGTACAGGCGGACGATCTCCTGCCAGTCGGTGGCCGGGTAGCTCGGTACGCGGGCGTGCTCGGCTGCGATCGCCGCCTGCAATTGGTACGCGTCGGCTTTCCGGCCGGACTGTTCGAGGGATGTGTTCAGCAGGGCGATGCCGCGGGTGATCATCGCTTGGTCCCAGCGCGTGCGGTCCTGGAGGTCGAGTGTCACCACCGCGCCGCTCTCGTCGAGGCGGGCCGGTCGTCGTGCCTCGGTGAGCAACAGCAGGGCGAGGACGGCGGTCGGTGTCGGTTGCGTGGGAAGCAGTGTGTGCAGCAGTTCGGCGAGGCGGATCGCTTCGGCGCACAGGTCCACGTCGTACGCCGCGTCGCCCCCGGCCGGCGCGTGTCCCGCGGTGTAGAGGCTGTGGATCACCGCGCACACGGCGGGAAGGCGCTCGGGAAGCTCAGCCTCGGACGGGACGCGGTACGGGATGCGGGCCTTCGCGATCTTCTGCCGTGCCCGCACCAGCCGCTTGGTCGTCGCGACCTCGGTGGTGAGCAGAACGGCGGCGATCTGTTGCGGCGAAAGACCGCACAGCGTGCGGAGGGCGAGCGCCACGCGGGTCGGCTGTGACAGTGACGGATGACAGCAGGTGAAGATCAGCCGGAGCAGGTCGTCGTGGACGACCTCTTCGGTGTCGAGCTCGCGCCGGGTCAGGTCGAGCAGGGCGGCGCCGTCGCGTTCCTTCGGACCGCGGGCCGCTTCGCGACGCATGATGTCGATCGCCTTCCGTCGCGCCGTCACCGTCAGCCAGGCGCGCGGCTCGGGCGGTACGCCGGTCACCGGCCAGGCCTTGAGCGCCGCCAACGCGGCCTCCTGGACGGCGTCCTCGGCGAGCTGCACGTCGCCGACGGTCCGGATCAAGGTCGCCAGAATCCGGGCGCCCTCAACCCGAACCACCTCCGCCACCGCCCCGAACCGCCCGTCACGAACCCGTCCGTCTACCGCCCGGTGGGCGTCGACCGGATGGCTGTGCGTGGGTTCGGCCGGGCGATGCGGCGCCGGAGGTCTGGTCACTGTGGTGGGTCCCGGCCGGCTACTTGGCAGCGATCACCGGGCGGACTTCGACCGCGCCGTTCCACGCCGCGGGGATCTCGGCGGCGATCTTCACGGCCTCGTCGAGGTTGTCGGCCTCGATCAGGTAGTACCCGGTCAGCGCCTCCTTGGTCTCGGCGTACGGACCGTCGGTGGTGACGACCGGCCCGCCGCGCGCCCCCTCGACCCGGACGACTGTCGCCGTCGCGGTCGGATGCAGGACCGCACTCGCGCCGATCTGTCCGGCGTACTCGACGCCGAAGCGCCGGTACTCGGCCAGCTCATCGGCCTGCTCGGGCGCCCACCAGTCGACGTCCGCGGTGTAGGTCAGTGCGAGGTACTGCGCCATCGGAATCCTCCTTCGGATCGAGCGTTCTCGACAAAGGAACGAACGGCAACCCCTCCGGAGGACATCCGCAGCGGATCACTGCGCCGCCTCCGAGACCCGTCCGCGGAACGCACGCGCGACCGCCCGATCGCCGCCGATGTCGATCACGTCCTCGCCGACGCGACCCCACAGCCAGAGATACAGCTGCGCGGGCTCCGCGCTGATCGTCGCCGCCGCAGTGCCCGCAGCCCCTTGCCGTACGTCGACGCTCGTCGCGTCGGCCGACACGGTCCAGGAACGGTCCGCCGCGGTCAGGCGGACCGCCGCGTCCATCGGGTACTCGGTGTCGCCCTCCTCCCACCACGGGCCAGCCAGTGTCGGGTAGAGGATCTCGTCGATACCGTCGAGTGCGAGCGCGGGATCGATCGGGCTGACGACGTCGTGCGCCTGCTCGACATCGATCCGGTGGACGACGGTCTCGTGCGCCATCCGGCGATGCCAGAACGCCGAGGTGGAGTCGCGCGGGTCGAACGTCCACGTCGGCGTCGTCGTCCCGGCCGCGGCCAGCGCGTCGACGATCGCCGTGCGCGCCTCGTCGTACCACTCCAGGCTGACGAGGTCGGAGAAGTCCGGCGGCCAGGGGTCTGGTCGGGTGCCGCGCTTCAGCGCCTCGACCTTGTGCACGTACACCTGCGCGACGTGCCGCACCACGTCGTCCACCGTCCAGCCGGGGCAACTCGGCACGCTCGCGTCGAGCCCGGTCCGCGCCACCTCGCCGAGCCGCGCGCTCTCGGCCCGTACGTGCTCCAGGAAGTCCATGCCCGAACGCTGCCAGACCCCGCCGACAGTTTTCAGATGCTGCGGGCCTTGAGCGCGGCTTCCCAGTCCTCGGTCTCGCTGTGGCTGATCTCCACGACGCGCTCGGCGAGCAACTTCACCGGGTCGTCGGCGTCGGCGTACCTGGAAGCCTGCTGTGCGTACAGCCAGGCCTCGTTGCGCAGTTGCTGCGCGGTCCGCGTGTACGTCGGGTACGTGTCCTTGAAGCCGAACAACGTCCGGATCCCCTCGGCGAGTGCGATCACCCCGCCGAGCGCCGGCGCGAGCCACACGGGTGCCTTGATCGCGACCGAGATTGCGATCACGAGGGCGGCGAGCAGCTGTACGCTGCCGAGGGTGCGGTACCAGATGCGGGCGCGCCGGGCGTGCTCGGCGTACCAGCGGAAACGGATATAGATCAGCTGCTCGGCGGGCGTCTCGGACCCCAGCGACGGGAAGTCCTGATTTCTGTGTCGCGACATGGTCAGAACAGTGTGGCGTTAAGGTTCCGGGCATGGCCAGGAAGAGGGCGTTGCCGTTCGATCCGATCGACGAGGCGTCGCGGCAGTGGGGCCGTCGGTGGGGCGCCGTCGAGCAGATGCGGGCCGTCACGTCGCTGATGCGCGCACAGCAGATCGTGCTCAACGAACTCGACGAGATCCTCCGCAAGCACGGACTCACCTTCGCCCGCTTCGAGGCGCTGGTGCTGCTCACGTTCTCCCGGCGCGGATCGCTGCCGCTCGGCAAGATGGGCGAGCGCCTGCAGGTCCACCCGACCTCGGTGACCTCGATCGTCCGCCGACTGGAAGCGGCCGGCCTGGTGACCCGGACGCCGCATCCCGACGACGGCCGTGCCGTCCTGTGCGAGATCACCCCCGAGGGCCGCGAACTCGTCGAACGCGCCACCGCCGACCTGGTCGCCGCCGACTTCGCCCTCGGTGGCCTCACCGACGAGCAACTCAAGATGCTCTGGTCCGTGCTCGAACCGCTGCGCCACAACGCCGGCGACTTCGCCTGAACCTCCAGGTATGCAGAACCCCGGTGATCGGAGCGGGTAACCGATTGCCGGGGAACTTGTGCCTACCTGCAGGTCCGCCGCCTTGGAAAATAGTTGGACGTCCTAGTATTTTTGGACCAGTTCCTAGGGAGGTCTGACTGATGGATGCCGAGCAGATCGCGGCCGGACGGCGCCGGTGGCAGGAGCGGTACGACGCTGCGCGTAAGCGGGAGGCGGACTTCAGCACGCTCTCCGGAACCGAGGTTCAGCCGGTGTACGGGCCGCCCGAGGGCGCCGACGACCCGCGAATGGAGCGGATCGGCTGGCCGGGCGAGTTCCCGTTCACCCGCGGGCTCTACGCAACCGGCTACCGCGGCCGCACCTGGACGATCCGGCAGTTCGCGGGCTTCGGCAACGCCGAGCAGACCAACGAGCGGTACAAGATGATCCTGAACGGCGGTGGCGGCGGGCTGTCGGTGGCGTTCGACATGCCGACGCTGATGGGCCGCGATTCCGACGACCCGAAGTCCCTCGGCGAGGTCGGGCACTGCGGTGTCGCGATCGACTCGGCGGCCGACATGGACCGGCTGTTCAAGGACATCCCGCTGCAGGACGTGACCACGTCGATGACGATCTCCGGCCCCGCCGTGCCAGCTTTCTGCATGTACCTGGTCGCCGCCGAGCGCCAGGGCGCGGACATCTCGAAGCTGAACGGGACGCTGCAGACCGACATCTTCAAGGAGTACATCGCGCAGAAGGAGTGGCTGTTCCCGCCGGAGCCGCACCTGCGCCTGATCGGCGACCTGATGGAGTACTGCGCGAGCACGATCCCGGCGTACAAACCGCTCAGCGTCTCCGGGTACCACATCCGCGAGGCCGGCTCGACCGCCGCGCAGGAGCTCGCCTACACGCTCGCCGACGGTTTCGGGTACGTCGAGCTCGGGCTGTCGCGCGGCCTGGACGTCGACGTGTTCGCGCCCGGTCTGTCGTTCTTCTTCGACAGCCACCTGGACTTCTTCGAGGAGATCGCCAAGTTCCGCGCCGCCCGCCGGATCTGGGCGCGCTGGCTGCGAGACGTGTACGGCGCGAAGACCGAGAAGGCGCAGTGGCTGCGGTTCCACACCCAGACCGCGGGGGTCTCGCTGACCGCGCAGCAGCCGTACAACAACGTCGTACGGACCGCGGTCGAGGCGCTCGCCGCCGTACTCGGCGGGACGAACTCGCTGCACACGAACGCCCTCGACGAGACGCTCGCACTGCCGACGGAGGAGTCGGCCGAGATCGCGCTGCGCACCCAATCGGTGCTGATGGAGGAGGTCGGCGTCACGAACGTCGCCGACCCGCTCGGCGGTTCCTGGTACGTCGAGGCGCTCACCGATCAGCTCGAGGCGGAGGCCGAGGAGATCTTCGCGCGGATCAAGGAGATGAGCCCGGACGGCTCGATGACCGGCGGCATCCTGCGCGGGATCGAGGACGGCTGGTTCATGGCCGAGATCGCCGACGCCGCGTTCGAGTACCAGCAGAAGCTCGAGAAGGGTGAGAAGAAGATCGTCGGCGTGAACACGCTGACCGACACCGTGTCCGGCGAGCTGGAGATCCTCCGGGTCTCGCACGAGGTCGAGGTCGAGCAGTGCCGGGTGCTGGCGGAGCGCAAGGCGCACCGCGACGAGGACCGGGTACGGCGTACGCTATCGGCTCTGGTGGAGGCGGCCGGCGGGACCGGCAACCTCATCGAACCCATGCTGGAGGCGGTGCGTGCGGAGGCCACGATGGGGGAAATCTGTCACGTTCTTCGGGAACAGTGGGGAGAGTACCGAGAGCCCGCCCGCTTCTGACGAGCCGGCGCCGGACCGGCGGGAAGCCTCGCGAGCCGCGGCCGACGGACGCCCGGTCGTGGTCTGCGGCTCGGATCGCACCATGCTGCGGGTGGTCACCGAGCTGGTGAGCTCCGGCGAGCGGGTGACCGCGATCGTCAACCCGGCGTCCCGCCACTACGACCGGATCGGCGAGCTCGGCGCGACCGTGATGGGTGCGCGGGTGATCAGCGAGGGCCTGCTCCGCCGCGCCGGGATCGACGCCGAGCACGACGGGCTGCCGTCCACCGCGCGCGCCCTGGTCCTGCTGGACAACGACGACGTCCACAACGTCCATACCGCATTGACGGCGCGGGAGATGGATCGCGACCTGCGGATCGTCGTCCAGATGGTGAACCCGCGACTCGGCAACCAACTGCCCAGCCTGCTCGGCGACTGCGTGGTGATCAACGGGCCGTTGCTCGCGGCGCCCGCGTTCGTCTCGGACGCCCTCGAGGACGACGAACTCACCTGGATGGAACTCGGCGGCCGGCGCGTCGTCGTCGGACCCGCCGACCTGATCCGCGAACCGCATCTGACCGTCCTCGCGGACACCACGTCGTCCGAGACGCCGCAGCTGCTGCCGGACTCGAGCGCCGACCCGGAGGACGACATCGTGCTCGGCACCGGGGTCCGGCCGATCTGGCGCAGCCGCGACGTCCGTCCGGCGGGCTGGCTGGTGGCGATGCGCGACATCCTCGACAGCCGGGTCCGCAAGATCGCCGCCGTGATGGCGTTCCTGGTCGCGGCCGGTACCGGAATCATCCACTTCTTCGGCGGCATCGAATGGTGGCGGGCCATCTACCTCTCGGCCGGGGCGGTGACCTCGGCGGGAATCGAGGACGACGCGTTCTCCGAGGCTTCTCCTTGGGTCAAGGTCGCGGCGGTCGTGGTGCAACTGACGGGGATCGTGCTGATGGCGCTGCTCACCGCGGTCGTCGTCGACTCGCTGGTCGGCGCGCGGCTGTCGCGGATCATCGGCGGTGTGCGCGGGCGGCCGCACAATCATGT
The DNA here is from genome assembly GCF_040649595.1 of Kribbella sp. NPDC048915. Lineage (NCBI taxonomy): Bacteria > Bacillati > Actinomycetota > Actinomycetes > Propionibacteriales > Kribbellaceae > Kribbella > Kribbella sp. NPDC048915. The sequence goes on from NZ_JBEZFT010000001.1 coordinate 219,969, forward strand.
GGTGGTGTGCGGCCTCGGCACGGTCGGGGCGCGCGTGCTGGAGATCCTCACCGAGCGCGGTGTCGCGGCCGTCGGCGTCGACCACGACGAGGACGCGCCCGGCGTCCAGGTCGCGCACCGGCTGCGGATCCCGGTAGTGATCGGGGACAGCAGCAACGAAGAGACCTTGCGGTCGGCCGGCGTCCAGCGCTGCCAGTCGTTCCTCGCGATCACCGACGGCGACATCACCAACCTGGAGTCCGCGATGGTCGCCCGCGAGCTGAACCCGGACGCGCGCATCACCATGCGGCTGTTCGACCACGACCTCGCCCAGCGGGTCGAGCGTCAACTGCGCCTCGGGCACAGCCGGTCGGTGTCGATGCTGGTGGCCCCCGCCGTCGCGGCCGCGGTCGCGAACCGCCGCAAACAGGTCACGGTTCCGGTCGGTCGCCGCGTGCTGCTGCTCACCGAGGTGGTCATCGAGCCCGACTCGGTCGCGATCGGTCTGCGGCTCGGCGAGCTGGACGAGGAGGGCGGCCTGCGGGTCCTCGCCCGGCAGGACGCGGACGGTTCGTGGGACTGGAAGCCGGCACCGCTGCGGGTACTGCATCCAGGAGAGCGGATCGCGGTCGCGGGCACCCGGGCCGGGCTCGCCCGGCTGCTGATGGCGACCCGGGCGCAGCGTGATTCGGCGGCGTCGTAGAGGATGGACCTGTGAGACCGGGTGCTGCCCGCGGTCGTTACGCGGTCTCCCGGCGGTGCCCGGAAGGAATTCGAGGCCCGCTGGGCACGGTTGAACGTTTTGCACGGTTTGCGGTTTTTGCACGGTAAGCACGGAATGCGAGGACAGTGGTGAGCCAGTCCAACTTCTCCCGTCCCGGGGCGATCGATCTGTCGTCCCTGCGCAAGCCTGCCGGTGCTCCGGGGGCGCCGGGCGGTGCTCCCGGTGGCGTTCCTGGCGGTGCTCCTGGTGGCCCCGGTCGGCCTGCTGGCCCTGGTGGCGCTGCGGCCGGTGGTGCGGCCGCGGGGTCGTACGTGCTGAACGTGAGCGAGGCGACGTTCCAGGGCGACGTCATCGAGCGCTCCCTGCAGGTGCCGGTGGTGGTCGAGTTCTGGTCGCCGCGGTCGCAGGCGTCCGTCGGTCCGGTGCTCGCCGCGCTGTCGACGGAGTACGCCGGGAAGTTCCTGCTCGCCCGGATCGACATCGACGCGAACCCCCAGCTCGCGCAGGCGGTCGGCGTCCAGGCGGTGCCGCTGGTGATCGCCGTACTGCGCGGGCAGGTCGTGCCGCTGTTCCAGGGCGGGGTCGGTGAGCCCGAGGCGCGGCAGTACATCGACCAGCTGCTGACCGTCGCGGTCGCCAACGGCATCACCGGGCGCGCCGAGCCGGTCGGTCCGGCCGCGCCGGAGGGCCCCGCCGCCGAGGAGGACGCTCCGAACCCGCGGTACGAGAAGGCCGAGAACGCGATCGGCGCGGGCGATCTGGACGGCGCGATCGCGGCGTACGAGGAACTCCTCAAGGAGAACCCGAGCGACGCCGAGGCGAAGTCCGGGCTGGCCCGGGTACAACTGGTGAAGCGTACGCAGGACGTGCCGGCGGACGTCCGGACGCGCGCTGCCGAGAACCCGACCGACATCGAGGCGCAGATGCTGGTCGCCGACGTCGACCTGATGGGCGGTCACGTCGACGACGCGTTCGCCCGGCTCATCTCGACCGTCCAGGCGACGTCCGGCGACGACCGCAACGCCGTTCGGCTGCACCTGCTCGAGCTCTTCGACGTCGTCGGTGCCGACGACGAGCGGGTGATCAAGGCGCGGCGCCGCTTGATGGCTGCGCTGTTCTGATGACCCTGTTCTGATCATGCTGCTCTGACCGTGCTGCTCTGATCATGCTGTTCTGACCGCGCTGTTCTGACCGCGCTGTTCTGATTGGGCTCCGCGCCGGGTGGTGGTGGGCGGTGTGAATGGGGTGGCCGGAAGCGGACGCTGTGAATTCTTGTCATCGGTGCTGACGTGCTCTGAGAATTCTTCACATGAGCGCTGTCGAGTCGCCACCACCGAGCCTCGAGGCACGCATCCGCGGTCTGCTGCCGGCGCTCAGCCCGGCGCAGTCGCGGATCGCCTCCGAGGTGCTGCGCGATCCAGCGGCCGTGGCGTCGTCGACGATCGGTCAGCTGGCCGCCCGGTGCGGCACATCGCTGCCGAGCGTCACCCGCTTCTGCCTGGCCCTCGGCCTGTCCGGGTACGCCGAACTGCGCCTCGCGCTGGCCGCCGAGACCGGCCGCACCAGCCCGAGCTGGGAACGGGGGACCGGCTCCGAAGTAGGCCCTGACGACTCGCTCGACGACGTACTGCGCACCCTGCTCCGCGCGGACACCCGCGCGCTCGCGGACACCGTCGCGTCGCTGGACGTCGCCGCGCTGGAACGTGCCGTCGAGGCGATCTCGAACGCCCGACGCATCGACCTGTACGCCGTCGCAGGATCGGCCGCCGTCGCGGAGGACCTGCGGTTGCGGCTGCACCGGATCGGGCGCGGCGCCAACTCGTGGAGCGACGTACACACCGCGCTCGCCAGCTCCGCACTCCTCGGTACCGGCGACGTCGCGATCGGGATCTCCCACAGCGGCGAAACCCTCGAGGTCCTCGAACCGCTCACCCGAGCCGGCCGCCAAGGCACCACCACCGTTGCCGTCACCAACTACCCCCGCTCCCCATTGGCCCGTGCCGCCGACATCGTCCTGCTCACCGCAGCCCGCGACATCACCTTCCGCACCGGCGGCCTCTCCGGCCGCCACGCCCAAATGCTCGTCCTGGACGCCCTCTACCTAGGCGTAGCCCAACGCGACTACCCCCTCGCAGCCCAAGCCTTCGACGCCACCGCCGAAGCCGTATCCCTCCACCGCCACCCCAACGGACCTAGCCACTCATCCGCCGCCCACTACCCAGTTCGTCCGACCCGACGCTCGCCGTCCTGACCCCCGCGCCCGCTCGCCTTCCTGCCCGCCCACTTTGTGCACCGGATCCGTATTCCGGTGCCGTGAAAGTACGGATCTGATGCACAAAGTCGCTGTACGGCCCCGTTTGTACGGCGCGACGCTGGTCGTCCTGACCCCCGCGCGCGCCCGTCCGCGTTTCTGCCCGCCCACTTTGTGCACCGGATCCGTATTCCGGTGCCGTGAAAGTACGGATCTGATGCACAAAGTCGCAGTACCGCCCAGTTCGTACGGCGCGACGCTGGTCGTCCTGACCCCCGCCCGCCCGTCCGCGTTTCTGCCCGCCCACTTTGTGCACCGGATCCGTACGCCGGTGCCATGAAAGTACGGATCTGATGCACAAAGTCGCAGTACCACCCACCCGCATCGCCCGCGGTCGGCCACTGAGTGTCGGACCGCCGCCAACGACGAAAACCGCTCCGGTTGACCGCCCTTTCGGAGGAGAGATATGGACAGTCCGCACCAGACCCTTGCCCCGTCGCGCCGTACCTTGCTAATAGGCGCCGGTGCCGCGGCGATCGCCGCCGCCACGACCGGTCCCGCAGCCGCCACCACAGCCGCCGGCGCCGCCTCAGCCGCCGGAACCACGTCAGGCGGCGGCACCATGTCGGCCGCTATCATCGCGTCCGCCACCACCGCCGGCGCTACGTCGGCCGCCGGTGCCACGTCGGCGGGCGTCGGCGCAGTACCGGCGGACGTGGTCGTGCCGTCGCCCGACGAACTGCCGCTGACCGGCGGACCGGACTTCCCGATCGGACTGTTCTGGCCGCCGCACCCGTACGCGAGCACCCCCGAACGCTTCGCGGAGATCAAGAATGCCGGCTTCGACTTCGTCATCTCGGGCAACTACGCCGGCGACGGCAACATCTTCACGTACCAGCTCGGCCTCGCCCGCGACGCCGGTCTGCAGATGCTGATCTCGGACGACATCCAGATCCGCAACATGTCGCGCTGGTTCTCGATCTCCGACACCGGAACCGACTTCCTCAGCGTCACGCCGGCTGAAGCGCGCGAGCTGTACACCCGTGCCCGCAACGCGTACGGCCCGTACTCGTCTCTCGCCGGCTTCAACTTCTACGACGAACCCGGCGCCGGCTGGTTCGGCACCCTGGCGAAGACACTGGCGATCTCCCGCGAACTCGCCCCGCAGCTCCTGCCCTACATCAACCTGTTCCCGTCGAATGACCCCGCGTACTACCGCAGCTTCGTCGACGTCGTGAAGCCGTCGCTGATCTCCTTCGATCGGTACCCGCTGCTGTCCGAAGATCGCGAGGACGGGAACTACTTCCATAACTGGACGATCGTCCGCGACGCCGCGCTGCACGGCGACATCCCGTCGTGGGTGTTCATCCAGACGCTTGCCTACAACAGCCACCGCGAGCCCACCGCGGCGGAACTGCTCTGGCAGGTCAACATCAGCCTCGCGTATGGCGCAAAGGGCATCCAGTACTTCACCTACTGGACCCCAGAGGCCGCCCGCGGCGAAGGATTCGGCCCCGCGCTCATCACCGTCGACGGCACCCGTACGTCGCGCTACTACGCCGCGAAGCAGATCAACACCACCTGGCTCCACCAGGTCGGCCGTGAACTCAAACCACTCATCTCCGAAACCGTTGAACACGCCAACGAAACCCCGCTCCCGAACGGAACCGTCGGCTTCACCCCCACCAACCTGGTCCCAGCCATCTCCGGCGACCCGGTCGTGGCCGGCACCTTCCGACCCCGCGACACCACCTCAACGGACCGCTGGCTCCTGATCACCAACCGATCCCACACCACCCGCTCCCGAGCAGTCGTCTCGCTCAACCCCCAAGCCGTAGCCACAGCCGGCGTCTTCCACCCCGGCCGCCAGACCTACACCCCACACCGAGTAGGCCAAATCCCCATCTCCCTGGCCCCCGGAGCCGCCACCCTCCTCAAACTCACCGCTCAGTAGGCAGTGGCGATGCGGCAAGGCCTGGCCGCGTGGTGACTGCCTGCCAGCCCTCGGCCGGACCCGGCCGAACCTGTCCCGCGGTACCCGCGCTCGGGATGCCGGGAGTCGGCCGAACCCGCCTCGCGGGCACCGGCGCTCGGGATACCGACGGACCCGGTCCCCCGGAACGGGCGCTCGGGTGTCGGCGGACACGGCCCCCGGAACGGGCGCTCGGGTGTCGGCGGACCGGCCAATCTCGTCCGCGGCAGCCGAACCCACCCCGCGGCGCCGGTGCTCGTGGCGGCGACGGGTCAGGTGTTGCAGGCCTTCCGGATCTCCGGGCCATCACAATCGAAGGTTTCGCCGCCTGCCACGCGTGCGGCTGGGCGCGGGGCGGCAGTGTGATGGCCTGGGGATCCGCGTCGGACGCGCACCGACCGGGCGGGCTGGTGTGCTGGGTGGGCTGTGGAGTCAGGCGGATTGGCCGGTGTAGGTGCCCAGGGCGCGGAATCGGAGAGGTGGGGCGTCGTACTCCTCGAGGGCGTGCGCGGTCCAGCCGATCATTCGGGCCAGGGCGAAGAGGGCATCGCCGGCGTCGGGGCGGAAGTTGTGGGCGTGCATGAGTGCGGCGATCGCGAGGTCGCTGTTGGGGAACGTCGACGCACGTTCGGCGAGGGCGTTGACCGTGTCGAGGATGGGGTGATCACCGAGCAGTTCGAACAGCGCCAGGGCGCGCGGGTCGGAGCGTTGGTAGATGCGGTGACCGAACCCGGGGATCGGCTCGCCGGACCGTAGTTGGTCCGACAGTGCCTGCAACGGATCCTGCTTGGCCCGTTCGAGGAACTCGTACGCGAGCGTCGGCGCCGCGCCGTGGTACTGCCCGTCCAACGCGCCGAGCCCGGCCGAGATGACGGCGTACAGGTTTGCGCGGGCACTGGCTGCGACCCGAGCGGCGACTGTCGAGACGGCCAGGCCGTGATCCGCGAGCAGGATCAGTGCTGCTTCGAGCACCTCGGGACGCGGTTCACCGTCTGAGAGTTTCGGCCAGAGGGTTCCGCCGATCGTTGTACGGATTGCGGTCGGGCCTGGCAACGCGGCGATCAACGTACCGATCAATCTTCCGGCCGCTGATGTCACGGAGGCCCGTGAGAGGTCGAACCGCAACGGATCCGCGGCACCGAGTACGGCGACGGCCACCCGCAGCCGGTCGGTCAAGCGTGCGCCCTCCGGAATCACCTCCATGGCGCGTCGAGCCAGAAGTACGCCCTCCCGACGCGGTGTGAACACCTTGGTCGAGACTCCGTCGTTCGCCCCTGTCCACAGGAGGGTGGCGACGTTGTCCACAGCCGCGGTGGCGGCGAGGGTGCGGACGTTGCGGCCGCGGTAATACAGTTCGTCCTCGTCGATCAGGGTGAGTTCGGACTCGATGCGCTCGATGACGCCGGAGTGTTCGACCGAGCGGGCTGCCAGGCGTTCGACCTCGGAGGCGCGGAACAGGCTGCCGCGGCGGCCGCGCGCTCGGACGCTGGTGAGGAGACCGCGGCTGACGTAGGCGTAGATCGTCGCCGGCTTCACCTGCAGGCGACGCGCCACCTCGGCCGTGGTCAGGTAATCCTCGTCACCTTCTGACGGCATTCACGCTCCCCAATGTGTTGATGTTGACTGGATCAATATTGACAATAGTTGATTGCGTGTCAACTCTGAAGATATGTCAACAACGATCAATGTTCCGCCCGGCCTGCGCAACGTCGTCGTCACCGAGACGACGATCGGTGATGTTCGCGGTGACGAGGGCTTCTATCACTACCGCCAGTACTCGGCGATCGATCTCGCCAAGTCCAAGACGCTCGAAGATGTGTGGTACCTGCTGTTCGAGGGTCAGCTCCCGACCGACGCCGAACGCGCCGACTTCGTTGCCCGGCTCGCACCGTTGCGCGTGCTCCCGGACGAGGTCAGCGCGGTGCTGCCGGCGATCGCGGCGGCAGGTGCGACGTTCAACCCGCTGGCAGGTCTCCGTACGGCGCTGTCCCTGCTCGCGGCGGTACGTCGCCTTCCGCCGCTGTGGGACGCCGATGCGGATCGACGGAAGGCCGACGCGATGCTGGTCTGCGCGGTGACGCCGACGATCCTCGCGGCGCTGTACCGCCTCCGCGAAGGGCAGCAGCCGCTGGAGCCGCGGGCCGATCTGTCCGCGGCCGCGAACTGGCTGTACATGGTGACCGGCAGCGAGCCCAACGCCGTCCATGCCGCGGCGATCGAGCACTATCTCGTCGCAACTGTTGATCACGGTTTCAACGCGTCAACGTTCACCGCGCGGGTGATCGCGTCCACCGGGGCGGATGTGGTCGCGGCTGTTGCGGGCGCGATCGGGGCGTTCTCAGGTCCGTTGCACGGCGGCGCACCTGATCGCGCGCTGGCGAGCCTCGACGAGATCGGTACGCCGGATCGCATCGACGAGTGGGTGCGCGCGAAGGTGTCTGCTGGGGATCGGATCATGGGGTTCGGGCACGCGGTGTACCGGACGGAGGATCCGCGGTCGCTGATGCTGCGGGACATCGCCCGCGGGATCGGCGGGGAACTCGTGGACTTCGCGACGACCGTCGAGCAGCGGATCGTCGACGTACTGGCCGAGCTGAAGCCCGGGCGGAATCTGTACACGAACGTGGAGTTCTATGCCGGTGTGGTGATGGAGCTGTGCGGGATTCGGCGGGCGATGTTCACGCCCACGTTCGCCGTCAGCCGGATCATCGGCTGGACCGCCAATATCCTCGAGCAGTCCACCGACCCGAAGATCATCCGTCCGATCGCGACCTACGTCGGCCCGCAACCCCCGGTCCCCGTGCCCTGATCAACCTCGCCCCATCCGCTCACCCGCTCGCCCGCTGCCGCTCGCCCGCTGCCGCTCACGCGCTCGCCCGCTGCCGCTCACGCGCTCGCCCGCTGCCGCTCACGCGCTCGCCCGCTGCCGCTCACGCGCTCGCCCGCTGCCGCTCACGCGCTTACCCGCTGCCGCTCACCCGCTCGCCGCTTACCCGCTGCCGCTCACCCGCTCGCCGCTTGCCCGCCGCTCGCCCGCTCACCACTGCCGGGCACCCGTCCGGCCGGTCGCTCGGTGCTGTGGAGTGGGCGGCTCGGGGTTGGTTCGGTTGGAGGTGTAGTCGGAGGGGCGGGAGGTCAGGGGCTGGGGGTGGGGGCTCTGAAGTGCATGGTGCCGTCGGCGAGGGGGCGGTGGCGGAGCTGGAGGAAGTCTCGGGGGTAGTTCTGGCGCAGGCGCCAGGGGCCGTGGGTGCCTTGGCGCGGGAGGATGTGGGCGGCTCGGCGGATGTAGCCGGAGGTGAGGTCGACGACGGGGCGGCGTGGGGTGTCGTGTTCGGCGGGGTCGATCTCGGGGACGCAGATCCGGGTGCCGGTCCTGGTGAGGCGGTTGAGCAGGCGGCAGACGTACTGCGAGGTGAGGTCGGAGCGGAGGGTCCAGGAGTTGTTGGTGTACCCGATGCACCAGGCGAGGTTCGGTACGCCGCTGAGCATCATGCCCTGGTAGACGAAGGTGTCGCGTACCAGGACCGGCTGCCCGTCCACCGTCAGGTCGATGTTGCCTAGCGCAACCATGCGCAGACCGGTCGCCGTGACGAGGACGTCTGCCTCCAGTTCACCACCGGACCGCAGCCGCACCCCCGCAGGGGTGAAGCGGTCGATCTCGTCCGTCACCACCGAGGCCGAGCCGGACCGCAGCGCCTCGAAGAGATCGGCGTCCGGCACCAGGCACAACCGTTGGTCCCACGGCTTGTACCGCGGCGTGAAGTGCGGATCCACCGGCACCGACGCGGGCAGTTGCCGAGCCACGGCCGAGTTGAGCAACCAGGCTGCATGCGCCGGCCATCGCCGGAACGCACTGTAGACCGCACTGCTCGCCGCTACGTTCTTGCCGCGGATGAGCCGGTGCGCGAGGTGCTCCGGCAGTACGGCGCGGATGCGGTCCGACAGCGCATCACGGGCGGGGCGCGAAACGACGTACGTCGGCGATCGCTGCAGCATCGTCACGTGTGCCGCCGTACGGGCCATCGCGGGGACCAGCGTCACCGCGGTCGCCCCGCTCCCGATCACGACGACGCGCTGCCCGGTGTAGTCGAGGTCGTCCGGCCAGTGTTGCGGGTGCACGATGCGTCCTTCGAAGTCGTGCTGGCCCTCGAAGTCGACGACGTGCCCGGAGTCGTAGTCGAAGTAGCCGGTGCACACGTACAGGAACGAGCACGTGTACGTCGTGTCGCGTGTCTGCACTGTCCACAGCGCGTCTGTTGACGACCACGATGCGTTGACGACATGTTGATTGAACTGGATGTGTTGATCAATGCCGTACTTCGAAGCGGTCTCGTGCAGATAATCGAGAATGGCCGGCCCGTCCGCGATTGCCTTCGCCGCCTTCCACGGGTGGAACGGGAAGCCGAGCGTGAACATGTCCGAGTCCGACCGCACCCCCGGGTACCGGAACAGGTCCCATGTCCCACCGAGCGCGTCGCGGGCTTCGAGAACGGCGTACGTGCGGTCCGGACACCGCGTCTGGATCCGGTACGCCGCGCCGATGCCGGACAGGCCCGCGCCGACGATCAGGACGTCGAGGTGCTCCATGTACTCCACGGTAGTAAGAAAACTTGTGGAGCGTTGTCGATTCCGTGTCGCGCGGTTCGTCAGCAAGATGTTCATCGAGAAGCGCTAGACAAGGGAGTCCGAGATGGCGCAGTACGTGTTCCTGCTGTACGACAGCGAGGACTGGTACGACAAGGTGACCCGCGAGGAGTGGGAGCAGCAGATGAAGCTGCACGGCGAGTTCGCTGCTGCGGTGGAAAAGGCCGGGGCGCGGATTCTGGGCGGGGAGGCGCTGGAGCGGTCGAGTACGGCGAGCACCGTGAAGAACCGTGAGGGCGCGGATCCGCTGGTCACCGACGGCCCGTTCATCGAGACGCGCGAGGCGCTCGGCGGGTTCTACGTGGTGGAGGCGCGTGACCTCGACCAGGCACTCGAGCTCGCCAAACTGTGCCCGTCGGGCAACATCGAGGTTCGCCCGGTGATGCCCACCGGCCCGGACGACGCCCCACCCGCCTGACGGCGCTCCGCGGGACGAGATGTCCAACCGGGTACGCCGACGCCCCGTCCCGTCGGCGTACCCGATCGCCCGCCGGCAACAAGGAGTGCGATCCCGGCGGGAGCGCGAGGGGAGAGCAATCTCGGCGAGTACGAGGGGTGCGATTCCGGCGAGTGCGAGGGGTGCGATTCCGGCGGGGGCGAGGGGCGTGATGCCGGGCGAGGACCAGGAGGGCGAATCGGCGGGAGCCGGCCGTGCGATTGCGGCGAGTACGAGGGATGCGAATCCGGCGAGTGCGAGGGGTGCGATTCCGGCGGGGGCGAGGGGCGTGATGCCGGGCGAGGACCAAGAGGGCGAATCGGCGGGAGCGAGGGGAGTGATCCCGGCGGGAGCGAGAGGCGTGATCCCGGAGGAAGGGTGAATCCGTCGGGACCGAGGAAGAGGGCGATCCCGGCAAGAACTAGGGGCGCGAGTCCGGCGGGAACGAGGAAGGGCGATCCCGGCAAGAACTAGGGGCGCGAGTCCGGCGGGAACGAGGAAGGGCGATCCCGGCAAGATCTAGGGGCGCGAGTCCGGCGGGAACGAGGAAGGGCGATCCCGGCAAGAACTAGAGGCGCGAGTCCGGCGGGAACGAGGAGGGCGGATGGGCGAGCGGGTGGCTGATGCCGTTGCCGTGACGCGCGTGGTCGAGGAGGTCCATCGGGAGAGCTGGTCCACTGTGCTCGCGTCCGTGGTGCGGTTGACTCGGGATCTGGATCTGGCCGAGGACTGTACGCAGGACGCGTTCGTGCGGGCGTTGCGGACCTGGCCGGACGGGATCCCTCACAATCCTGCCGGATGGCTGACGACCGTGGCCAAACGGCTGGCGCTGGATCGGCTGCGCCGCGAGACGACGCTGCGGCGCAAGCTGCCGCTGCTGGTGGAGGAGCCCGGCGAGCTGGAGCAGCCGACGGATCCGTTGCGGCTCGTGTTCACCTGTTGTCACCCGGCACTGGCGCGGGAGTCGCAGGTCGCGTTGACGCTGCGGCTGATCTGCGGTCTCACCACGCGCGAGGTCGCCGCCGTACTGCTGATCAGCGAGCCGACCGCGGCGGCGCGGATCACCCGGGCGAAGAAGAAGATCGCGGCGGCGGGCATCCCGTACCGGATCCCGTCCGACCAGGAGTTGCCGGCGCGGATGGATGTCGTGCTCACCGTCGTCCACCTGGTGTACACGGCCGGGTACGTCGCGACCGGCGCGGAGCTCACGCGGACCGATCTGACCGGACGGGCGATCGAGTTGGCGCGCATGCTCGTACGGCTCATGCCCGGCGAACCGGAGCCGCAGGCGCTGTTGGGGCTGCTGCTGATGACCGAAGCGCGCGGCGACGCGCGGGTCAGCGCTGACGGTGAGCTGGTGTTGCTGGCGGATCAGGACCGAACGCGCTGGGACGTGAAACTGTTGGCCGAAGGGGTGTCCCGCGCGACGGCGGCGCTACGGCAGGGCAATGGCCGGTTCGCGTTGCAGGCGGCCGTGGCGGGGCTGCATGTGACCGCGGCGTCTTGGGAGGAGACGGACTGGCGGCAGGTGGTTCGGATGTACGACGCGATGATGGTGAGTTGGCCGACGCCGATCGTCGCGCTCAACCGGCTGGCCGCGCGGAGCCTGGTTCCGGGCGCCGATCTCGAGGCGGTGCTCGAGGAACTGGATGCCTTGAGCAAAGAGTCGGTGCTCGCGGGGTACGCCTATCTGCCTGCCACCCGCGCGGACGTGCTGACCCGCCTGGACCGCCCGCACGAGGCTGTGGAGGCCTACCGGCAGGCGATAAGCCTGACCGCCAACGAGACCGAACGCCGCTTCCTCAGCAGAAAGCTCGAGGGTCTCCACCAGCGACCCGAGGGTCTCCACCAGCGACCCGAGGGGCCTCCGCCCGTGCCCCGAGCGCCGCGCGCCGGTACCTGATCTCAGCTCGGCCGGCCTCCGGCCGCGGAACGGAGTCAGCGGGTTCTGGCCGGCCCAGGTGACGAATTGATCGCGAGATCTTCCGGATCCGCAACGGGTGTGGCTTGACTTGAGTATGAGTTCGCCGCACGCGGGGTCGTCGTTGCCGGCATCGGAGGAGCGCACCTGGGCGATGGCAGCGCACATCGGGGTGCTGATCGCCGCCTGGCTGGCGATGGGGTTCTTGTGCCCGCTGATCATCTGGCTGGTCTTTCGGGGCCGTTCGGAGTTCGTCCGCCGGCACGCGGTGGAGTCGCTGAACTTCCAGATCTCGCTGCTGATCTACGCGGCGATCGCGGCGGTGCTGATCTTGATCACGTTCGGTCTCGGCGTGGTGATCGTCGTACCGCTCGTCATCATCGGCGCGATCGCTGCACTGGTGTTGATCGTGCGGGCCACCATGGCCGCGTCCACCGGAGGGGAATACACGTACCCGTTGACCATCCGCCTGATCCGCTAGGGTCGGCCCGGTGGAACTCATCGGGCAGGGGATGGAGGGGGCTGTCTACGACCTCGGTGACGGGACGGTCCGCAAGGTCTGGTTCGACCGGCGGCCGGAGGACGTCGAGCCGTTGCAGGCGTTCCTCGACGAGCTGCCGGAGCTCCCGTTCCGGACGCCGCGGATCCGCGAGATCACGGCGGGGGAGGACGGGCTGGCAGTCAGCGTCGAGGACAAGCTGACCGGTGTACCGCTGCATGAAGCCGGCCTCCCGGAGGAGACTGCGCTGGACGCGTTCGTCACGGTCGTCGAGGCGCTGCGGGCGACGCGGCCGGGGCCGGCGAGCAAGCGACTGCCGGTTCTCGGCCAGCAGCTCTGGCGACACGAGTCGTGGGGGAGGAGCCTGGGAGACCTGGTACGGCGTCGCGCGCGGGCGTCGGCCGCCCACTTCGAGCGCGACGTACCCGGCTTCCGCAAGCTACTGGACCGCCTCACCGCCGAGCTCGACACGCTGGAGCCGGAGCTGAGCATGGTGCACGGCGACATCTGCCCGCCCAACCTGCTGATGGACGGACCGCGGGTGGCCGCCGTGCTGGACTGGGGGTTCGTGTCGACGGCCGGTGACAACACCTTCGAGGCCTCGCTCGCGGCAGGCTTCTTCGACATGTATTCACCGGACGCCCGCCGCCTCGATGATCTCCTCACCGAGCGATTCGCGGCGCTGGGCCACGATCGCGACTGCATGCGGCTGTACCGGCAGGCGTACGCCATCCTGACCGCGACGATCTACGACGAGAACGCCGGCGACGGCCACTACGCATGGTGCGTCAACCAACTCAAGAGTTGATCAACCTGAGTAGTTGATCAACCTGAGTCAACAGTTGACTGGTTGGGTCAAGTGGCTCGCCGAGGTCAACAGCCGATCAATGTGTTGATCGCTGTGCTCGACGCATTGATCACGCATTGATCGACGCATTGATCGACGCATTGATCGACGCACTGATCGACGCACTGATCGACGCACTGATCGACGCACTGATCGACGCACTGATCAACACATTGATCGGCGTCGTCAAGAGTTGATCGGAGACCCGTTGCTGAGGTTGTGCAGCTGACCGGGCGCGGCCAGGATCAACGGCAGCCGGCGAGCGTTCAGTGGCGACACCAGACCGGCCAGCGCGTCCGGCGCCCGCCAGGAGATCGACCGGATCTCGAACCCGTCCGGCCGCAACTCGTCGATCAGCGACGGGTCGTGCACCCCGCCGTTGTACAGGATCTCGACCGCGTCCCCCCAGCCTTCCCACCGCGGCAGCCAGTCGATCGCGAGGACGCCGAGCAGCGGCAGCGCCGTCCCGAGCTCCTCTTCCATCTCCCGCGACGCACCGGTCGCCGGATCCTCGTCCGGCTCGACCACACCACCCGGCAGTTCCAGGTCCTTCTTGTAGCTGACCTGGCACAACAGCACCCGCCCGCCGGTGTCACGGACCACGACGTGCGCGATCACCCGCTTCTTCGGCAGCGTCGAATCCATCAGCGCGGTCCAGCCTGTCACCGTGTCCGGCCGCGGATCGTCCACCCGCATCCCGTACACAGCGACGTCACGCCGCCGGCCCTCGACCAGGGCAGCGCCACGCAACACGCCCTCACGGCGGAACCCGGACCGGATCGCCACCCGGGCGGACGCATGCAGCTCCGGATCGACCTCGACCTGTAACCGCTCCAGACCGAGCTCGCCGAACGCGTACTCGGACACCAGCCGCAGTGCGCGCTGCGCCATGTCCGAGTTGTCCACAGCCCACACGACCAGTCCGGCACCCGGTGTGGTCCGCCGGACCTCGACCGTCCCCACCGGCCGCCCGTTCGAGACGTCGAAGCGGACGACCAGGTCGTCGTCGACGGCCAGTCGCAGCGTCAGGTCACCATCGGTCAGCGGAGCGGTCACGCCGTGAACGCTACCCCGTGAACCGCAGGTACAGCGTGGCCAGGGGTGGCACGGACAGCTCGGCGCTGGTCTCCATTCCGTGCCAGGCAGGCCCGTCGGCGTGCACCTCGCCGAAGTTCCCCACGCCGGAGCCGCCGTAGGAGTCGGCGTCGGTGTTGACGGCCTCCTCCCAGCGGCCGGCGTACGGCAGGCCGAGCCGGTACCCGTGATGCGGGATCGCGGAGAAGTTCGCGACGCATGCGACCGTCGGGTCGCCCTCCTCGCCGTACCGCACGAACGAGAACACGTTGTTACCGGCGTCGTTGGCGTCGATCCAGCTGAACTTGTCCTCGGCGTGGTCGGTCCGCCAGAACGCCGGGTTGTCCTTGTAGACCCGGTTCAGGTCCCGGACCAGGGACTGCAGGCCCTTGTGGTCGCTGTGCTCCAGCAGCCACCAGTCCAGCTCGCCCTTCTCCGACCACTCCGACTCCTGACCGAATTCGCAGCCCATGAACAGCAACTGCTTGCCCGGGTGCGCCCACATCATCGCCAGGTACGCGCGCAGGTTCGCCAACTGCTGCCAGCGGTCGCCGGGCATCTTGCGCAGCAGCGACCCCTTGCCGTGCACGACCTCGTCGTGGGACAGCGGCAGGACGAAGTTCTCGGAGTAGGCGTACATCATCGAGAACGTCATCTCGTGGTGGTGGTACTGGCGGTACACCGGCTCGTGCTCGAGGTAGCGCAGCGAGTCGTTCATCCAGCCCATGTTCCACTTGAAGCCGAACCCGAGCCCGCCGAGGTGCGTCGCGCGGGTGACGCCCGGCCAGGACGTCGACTCCTCGGCCACCGTCATCACCCCGGGCACCCGCTTGTACAGCGTCGCGTTCATCTCCTGCAGGAACGAGACGGCCTCCAGGTTCTCCCGGCCGCCGTACTGGTTCGGCACCCACTGCCCCTCGGGGCGCGAGTAGTCCAGGTAGAGCATCGAGGCCACCGCGTCCACCCGGAGGCCGTCGATGTGGAACTCCTCGGCCCAGTAGATCGCGTTCGCGACCAGGAAGTTGCGCACCTGCGGACGGCCGAAGTCGAACACCAGCGTGCCCCAGTCGGGCTGCTCGCCGCGGCGCGGATCCGGGTGCTCGTACAGCGGCGTCCCGTCGAACCGGGCCAGCGCCCAGGCGTCCTTCGGGAAGTGCGCCGGCACCCAGTCGACGATCACGCCGATGCCGGCCTGGTGCAGCCGGTCGACCAGGTACCGGAAGTCGTCGGGGTCGCCGAAGCGCGACGTCGGCGCGAAGTACGACGTGACCTGGTAGCCCCACGAGCCGCCGAACGGATGCTCCATCACCGGCATGAACTCGACATGGGTGAAGCCCAGCTCGTTGACATAGGCAACGAGCTCGTCGGCCAGCTGCCGGTACGAGCGGTCCTTGCGCCACGACCCGATGTGCACCTCGTACACGCTCATCGGCTCGGCGTACGGCTGCGACTCGGCCCGCTTGTTCATCCACGCCTCGTCGCCCCACTCGTACGTCGACTCGTGCACGACGGACGCGTTCGCCGGCGGTGTCTCGGCCAGGTTCGCCATCGGGTCGGCCTTCTGCCGCCAGACACCGTCGCGGCCGCAGATGTCGAACTTGTACCGCGTGCCGGGACCGACGCCGGGGATGAACAGCTCCCACACGCCGGAGCCGCCGAGCGAGCGCATCGGATGCGCTCGGCCGTCCCAGAAGTTGAAGTCCGCGGTGAGACGGATGCCCTGCGCATTCGGGGCCCAGACCGCGAACGACGTACCGGTCACGACACCGCCGGGACCCTCGTACCGGCGGACGTGGGCACCGAGCACCGTCCACAACTGCTCGTGCCGGCCTTCGCCGATCAGGTGCAGGTCGACCTCGCCGAGCGACGGGAGGTACCGGTACGGGTCGTCCACCTCGGTCGCGGGACCGTCGGTGTAGGTGACCTCGAGCCGGTAATCGGGAACCTTGTCGACGTCCAGCACACCGACCCAGACACCCTCGAACTCGTGCCGCAGGTCGAGCCGCTGGCCGTCGTACAGCACGGTCACGGTCTTCGCGTACGGGCGAAGCACCCGGACGGTGACGCCGTGCTCGCCGAGATGCGGGCCGAGCACCTGATGAGGATCGTGGAAGGTCCCGCCGACGAGTCGCTCGAGCACCGTCCGGTCGACCGGAACCGCTGTCACTACAGGCTCGTCCACCGGCATCGTCGGCTGCTCGAAAGGTTCACGCTCTCCCATGGCCCCATCCTGCCCGATTCCGACCTTGTTCATCGTCATCCCGTACCCGTCGATGCCGGACGTACACCAAAGATGTCCCGACCGGGATGCAACTGGGCGATGCAGCCGGGGATACGGCCGGGGATACGGCCGGGGACGCAGCGGACAGGCAGGAGTCAGGAACGCGGCGCCGCGGTCGACTCCCGGACGACCAGTTCGGGGCGGAACAGCAACGACTGGCCCGGCGCCGAACCGGAGTCCTCGAGCCGGGCGCGGAGCAGGCTGAAGGCTGCGCCGGCCATGTCCGGCATCGGCTGCCGGACGGTGGTCAGGGTGGGCGCGTACAGGTCGGCGAGCACGATGTCGTCGAAGCCGACCACCGACACGTCCCGGGCGACCTCGAGGCCGCCGTCGCGGATGCCGCGGCAGACGCCGAGCGCGCACATGTCGTTGATCGCGACGATTGCCGTCGGTGGCTCGTCCAGCGCGAGCAGTTCGGCGGCGGCCGCGCGGCCCAGCTCGGAGGCCTCGACATCACCGAAGGCCTCGCCGCCGCTACCGCTCGGCGCCAGCAGCGCCGTGGCCGGGTCGAGGCCGGCGGCCTCCAGCCCGGCGACGAAACCGCGATGCCGCTCCTTGCGGTTGATACTCGCCAGCGCCCCGGACACGAAGGCGATCCGGCGGTGCCCGAGGTCGGTGAGGTGCCGGGTGGCGAGCTCGCTGCCGATGGCGTTGTCGACGCTGATGCTCACCAGCGACGTCGGGTCACCTGCCTGCGCGGTCCGGTCGAAGGCGACCAGTTGCAGTCCCCGCTCGACCAACGGCATCACGTGCTCCAGCGAAGGCAGCGACGAACACAGGACGACGCCGTGCACACCGTCGGCCCACAACTCCTCGATGTACTCGCGCTCGCGGCGTGGATCGCGCTCGGAGTTGCACAGCAGCACGTGGTAGCCCTCGGCCAGTGCGGCCGACTCCAGGTGCCGGGCGAGGGCGCCCCAGAACGGGTTGCCGACCGACGGAACGACCAGACCGATGGTCTGGTTGCGGCCGGTACGGAGCTGTCGCGCGGCCCGGTTCGGCCGGTAGCCGAGCGTGTCGATCGCCGCCTCGATCCGCTGCCTGGTCGCCGGCAGCATCCGGTGACTCCGCCCGTTCAGCAGGTTCGAGACCGTGCTCGGCGAGACACCTGCCGCCGTGGCCACCTGCTGGATCGTCACCTCTCCCATGGTCACCCCGCGCATTCTTCCCTGAAGCTCACCCGTTCTGCCACCGTCCCGCAACCATGCGGTGCAACGATGCAGCAGATTCACCCGCAAGTCTAGAACACGATCGGCTGCACCCGAGGTCTTGACGTTCCAGAATTCCCATCTCTAGCATCGGTGCATCGTTGCACCAGACGCCGCCAACAGCGCCGGCGCTCGCGGTAGATCGTTGCACCACATCATTCCGGTCGCAGCACCACGAAAGGGCGCGCCATGGAGTACACCCGCAGATCAGTCCTGACGGCCCTCGGCCTCGGCGCGCTCGGCGTCGCCACCGGGTGCTCGGCCTCGCCGGAGTCCGGCCAGGCCGCGGCGGCCGACGGACCGGCCGAGGGCGAGATCACCCTGCTGACCCCGATCTACGAGGGCAGCACCGGCAAGCAGTTGCTCGAGGGCAAGCTGCTGCCACTGTTCAAGCAGCAGAACCCCAACGTCACCGTGAAGGTCGACTACACGACCTACAACGCACTGAACGAGAAGCTCACCACCGGCCTGGCCGGCGGCCTGATGCCCGATGTGGTGATGCTCGGCGTCGGCTGGATCCCGCCGTTCGCCCACAAGAAGGTGCTCGCGCCGCTGCCGGACTCGCTCGGCACCCGGTTCCAGTACGAGGACCGCGTCCTCGAGCCGTCGCGGTACGACGGCAAGCTCTACGCACTGCCGCTGGTCCTGGACACGCGGATCGTGACCTACCGCAAGGACATGTTCGCCGAGGCCGGGATCACGAAACCGCCGAAGGACTGGGCCGAACTGCGGGCGATGGCCAAGGAACTCGCCCGGACCGATGGCTCCGGCAGGCTGACCCGGGTCGGGTTCGATCCGTTCTCGATCGACCTGCGGCAGTGCTGGGAGACCTTCCTGTTCGCCAACGACGGCAACCTGTTCGACGAGTCCGGCCAGCAGGTGCGGTTCAACGACGAGCGTGGGGTCGAGGCCCTGCAGCTGTTCCTGGACGTGATCAAGGACAAATCCGGTGACTACTCGTTCAAGTCCGCGGCCGGGCAGCCGAGCACGCTGGCGCAGGGCCGGTCCGCGATGATGATGGCGAACAACTCCCTGTGGGTGCAGCTGGAGCAGCAGAACCCGGAGCTGCTCAAGGAGGACAAGGTCGGGGCGTTCATCCTGGCCAACAAGGTGCCGGCGATGTTGCAGGGCGGGACCCTGGTGGCCCGCTCGGCCTCGAGCAAGCACGCGGCCGCCGCCCAGAAGCTGGTGGAGTTCCTGGGCACGCCGGAGACCATCCTGCCGACCGCTCAGCAGCGCGGCTCAGTGCCGGGCGTGCAGGACCTGCGCACCTCGGAGTACGTGCAGCAGAACGGGTTCGTGAAGCTCGCGCTGGAGAACATGGACAAGGCCCGTTCCGAGGGCGGTACGGCGGCCTGGATGGAGATCCGGGAGAAGATCAAGACCACGCTGGAGACCGCGGTGGTGGGGCAGCGGACCGCCAAGGAAGCGATCGACGAACTGGCGAACCTGAGCAAGGAAGCGATCTCGCGACTGTGAGCGGAACGACAGCGACGCTGCCGGAGCGGGTCCGCGAGGCCGCACCCGGTCCGGCTACCACGCCACCACGCCGCCGGCTGCTGCGGAGCCGGCGCCGGGCCGGGCTGCTGATGGTCCTGCCCGCGCTGCTGCACGCGATCATCTGGATCGGCATCCCGCTGGTCGCCGCGGTGGTGCTGAGCTTCACGTCGTACGACGTGCTGACGCCGCCGCGGTTCATCGGCCTGGAGAACTTCCGCGACCTGCTCGGGGACGACGTGTTCCGCCGGGCGGTGCTGAACACCAGTGTCTACACGTTCTTCACCGTGCCGGTCGCGATGGCGATCGCGCTGCTGATCGCGTTGATGCTGAACACCAAGCTGACCGGCCGGGCGATCTTCCGGACCGCGATCTTCATCCCGCAGGTGACCGCGACGATCGCGGTCGCGCTGGTCTGGCTGTGGATCTACGACCCGCGCAGCGGCCTGGCCAACACGGTGCTGTCGTTCCTCGGGCTGTCCGGGCCGAACTGGCTGTCGTCGACCGACTGGGCGATGCCGGCGGTGATCGCGGTCGGCATCTGGCAGGGCATCGGCCTGAAGATGCTGATCTACCTGGCCGCGCTGCAGAGCCTGCCGGGCGAGCTGTACGAGGCCGCGTCGGTGGACGGTGCCTCGAAGGTCCGGCAGTTCTTCAGCCTGACCGTGCCGCTGCTGAAACCGGCGACCTTCTTCGTCTTCGTCACCTCGGTGATCGGCGCGTTCCAGTCCTTCGACCAGGTCTACATCCTGACCGACGGCGGCCCCGCCAACAGCACCACGATGATGACGTACGAGATCTACAAGTCGGCGTTCCGGGAGTTCCGGATGGGCTACGCCTGCGCGCAGAGCCTGGTGCTGTTCGCGCTGCTGCTGGTCCTGACCCTGGCCAACCGGCGGATCACCGGAGGCGACCGTGGCGCTCGCTGACTTTCGCCGGCCGAGTGCCGGCCGGATCGCTGTCTATCTGACCCTGACGGTGATCTCCGCGGTGATGATCGTCCCGTTCGTCTGGATGCTGCTCACCTCGGTGAAGACCCCGGCCGACATCGCCGCGGCGCCACCCCGGCTGCTGCCGACGGAATGGGCCTTCGGCAACTACATCGACGCGCTCGACGCCGCGCCGTTCGCGACGTACGCGCGGAACAGTTTCGTGATCGCGTTCAGCCACACCCTGCTGAACGTGGTGATCGCGTCGATGGCCGGGTACGCACTGGCCCGGCTGCGGTTCCGCGGCAGCACGCTGATCTTCCTCGGGTTCGTCGGCGCGCTGATGATCCCGACGTACACGAAGATTCTGCCGGAGTTCCTGATCGTCCGGTTCATGCCGCTGTTCGGCGGCAACGACATCACCGGTCAGGGCGGGACCGGCTGGCTGGACACCTGGTGGGCGCTGATCATCCCGGGCGCCGTGAGTCCGTTCTCGGTGTTCCTGTTCCGGCAGTTCTACCTCGACCTGCCGGTCGAACTGGAGGAGGCCGCCCGGCTCGACGGGCTCGGTGAGCTCGGGATCTACGCCCGGATCATGACGCCGCTGGTGAAGCCGGCCTTCATCACGGTCGCGTTGCTGACCTTCGAGGGGTCGTGGAACAACTTCCTCTGGCCACTGCTGGTGACCAAGTCCGACAGCCTGCGGGTGATCCAGGTCGGATTGTCGGTGTTCCGCACCGAGAACGACACCCAGTGGGCCTTCCTGATGGCCGGTACGACGCTGGCCACCGTGCCGATGGTGGTGCTGTTCCTGATCGGTCAGCGCTACTTCGTCCAAGGTTTCGCGACCGCGGGCATCAAATGACAATCATCGAAGGAGAACACCGTATGCCGCAGGAACTGCAGGGATCGCGGGCACTCGTCACCGGGGCCGGGCACGGGATCGGCCGGGCGGTCGCGCTCGGCCTGGCCGCGGCCGGCGCGGACGTCGTCGTGCACTACGGAAAGTCCGCGGACGCGGCCGCGCAGACGGTCGCCGACGTCGAGGCGCTCGGCCGCAAGGCGATCGCCGTCGGCGCGGACGTCACGAGTACGGCGGACGTCAACCGGCTGCTGGACGAGACGATCGCCTTTCTCGGCGGCCTCGACGTCCTGGTCTGCAACGCCGGGCACCTGATCGGCCGGGTGCAGGTCGCGGAGATGTCCGACGAGCATTTCGCCCAGGTCGTGGACGTGAATCTCGGTGCCACCTTCCGGACCACCCGCGCCGCGATCCCGCACCTCGCCAAGTCGGCGAACCCGCGGATCGTCACGATGGCCTCGCTGGCCGCGCACAACGGCGGCGGCCCCGGCTCGGTGGTCTACGCGGCGGCGAAGGCCGGGATCCGCGGATTCACCAAGGGGCTCGCCAAGGAGCTCGGCCCGCGGGGGATCACGGTGAACGCGGTCGCGCCGGGCTACATCGCCGAGACGGCGTTCCACCAGACGTTCTCCACCGAGCAGGCGCAGGCGGCGATGGTCGCCGGCACGCCGATCGGCCGGGCCGGTTCGGTCGAGGACGTCGCGAACGCGGTCCGCTTCCTGGCCTTGCCCGCATCCGGGTACCTGACCGGCATGACCATCGACATCGACGGTGGCACATGGCCCCGCTGACCGAACAACCACCGAGCGGACATCCACCGAGCGGTCGCGGCGGCTGGTGGCACCAGTACGTCTGCCCGGCGCATGGTGTGGAGCTCGACCACGTCGGCTTCGAGACCGGTGAGTTCCCGGCCGGTGGTGTGCCGTGCAAGTACGGCTGCCGGGTCGAGACCGAGGCTGTGCGCGGAGCCTGGCGGGTGCTGGCGCACCACTGGTGGGCTCGCCGGATCCGCCTGCTCTCGTACGACGGACAGGGCGCGGACCTGCTGACGTCGTACGCACGGCTCTACCTTGAGCTGACGAAGGAGGGTGAGCACGAGCAGGCGCAGGGCTGGATGCAGCGCGGGCGGCTGTTCCACCAGGCGCTGACCGACGCGGTCTGGGGTGTGCCGATCGCGCACGCCGTCCGCACGCTCGCCGGGACCGCGGACCTGAGCGAGACCTTGCCGATGCTCGACGACATGGTCGACGGCGCCCGCCGGGCCCGGGACGCGATGGTTGCCCAGGACAAGTTCTCGTCGAACTACACCGCGTGGTTCAACGCGCTCGGTGTCACCGCCGGACAGGCCGCGACGGCTGTCCGCGGTGAGGCGTGGGACGGCGAGAAGGAGTGGCTGACCGGTGAGCACGGGCAGTTCGCGCATCTCGAGGTCTCGACCGGCGAGGACGGCTGGGAGTGGGAGGCGAGCACGTACTACCACGGCTTCGTACTGCGGGCGTACCTGCTGAGCCTGCGCGGCCACGATCCGGCGGCCGTGCCCGACCGGCTCGAGGCGATGATCGCGGCGTTGGCCGGTATCGCCACCGACGACGGCATCCTCCCGGCGCTGCACGACGGTCCGTACCTGCGGGTGCCGCTCGCGCTCGAATGGCTCGAGATCGTTGCCCTGGCCCGGCAATTCACCACCGGCCACGGGCTCGATGCCGTCGCGTCGCGGGCTCGCGCCGAGGTCGGACCGACGTACGACGGGCTCGAGGACCGCTACGACGGTTGGTTCGCCGGCCCACCGCGCTCCGGCAAGCCGCGTGAGCCCGAGGCCGTCGAGCTGACCAACTCGTACGCCGTGATTCGCGCCGGCGGGATCCACGCGGTCCTGGATCACGGACCACACGGCGGATCGCACGGGCACCACGACAAGCTCGCGCTCTATCTGTACGGCGCGACGACCCCCTGGCAGCCCGACCCCGGCCAGGTCCCGTACGGCCATGCGGAATGGCGGCGGTACTACAAGTCGGCCGCCGCCCACCCGACCATCCGCATCGACGGCGTCGATCCGGCCGAGGCGACCGGTGTGGTCACGCGGGACGGCGCGTCGGTGAGCGCGGAGATCTCCGGGTGGTACGACGGCGTCCGGGCAATCCGGACGGTGACCGCCGGAAACGGTGAGCTGATCGACGAGGTCCGCGTCGAGGCCGATCGGGACCGCGAGATCGTGCTGCAGTTCCGACCGGACGTGGACTTCGCCGTGCAAGTCGTCGGCGACGAGGTCCACACGGTCTGGTCGGGTGCCGAGGTGCTGCACGGGCGGCATGTTGCCGAGGGCAACGCCGTATCCGTGACCCGGCCAGGTCCGGGACCTGCGGACGATCCGCAGCGGACCAGGATCGGCCTGGACTGGACGGTCGTCGGTACCACCGCGACGTTCCGGTCGGTCTACCGGGTCGGAGGTCACTGATGCTGATCGACCATCGGCTCGACGAACTCCGCGCGCAACTGCCGGGTCCGCGCTGGCGGCGGCTGGTCGAGCAGTGTGACTGGTACCGGACGCAGACCCCGCCGACCGAGCACCCGTCCGCGAGCATCACCTACTTCGGCCCGGCGGCCGCGAACCTCGCGCTCGCCTACCGATTGACGGGACACGAGCACTACCGGACGGAGGCGAAGCGCTGGATCTCGGCCGCGATCGGATTCCCGCACTGGGGCAAGGCGCAGCTGCCCGACCACGACCTCGACGCCGGCTGGCTGCTGCACGGTCTGTCGCTCGCGTACACCTGGCTGGGCGCCGACTTCGAGTTGGCCGCCGAGCTGCGCGCCAAGCTGGAGTTGCAGGGCAGCCGGCTGTACGAGTTCGCGGTCGAGACGGAGGGCCAGTGGTGGAGTTCGTCGTACTGGCAGAACCACAACTGGATCTGCTACACCGGCCTCGCCGCGGCGGGGTACGCACTCGGCCGGACCGAGTGGACCGAGCGGGCGAAGGCGAACTTCGCGACGGTGATCGACCTGCTGCCGGCCGACGGCTCCGACATGGAGGGCGTCGTCTACTGGCGGTACGGCGTGCCCTGGCTGGCGACGTACCTCGACCTGCTGCAGGACCGTGAAGGCCTCGACTGGTGGGACCGCTGCCGCTTCCTCGCGAACACGTTTTCCTACCGGTTGCAGCAGTGCGCACCGGGTTTCGAGGAAAACATCGATCACGGCGACTGCCACGACCGGCGCAGCGGGCACAGCGTCGCGCTGTACTACAAGCTCGCCTCGGCCTATCGCATCGGTGCGGCGCAGTGGCTCGCGGAGCAGGTGGCCGAGCGGTTCTTCTGGCGTGAGGCGTACGCGAGCGGCGTGAAGCCGGGCGTCATGCCCGAGGCGTACCTGGAGTTCCTCTGGTACGACGCCACCGTGCCGGCCGTCGACCCGGCGGAGTCGGCGCCGTTGTCGGCGTACTTCCCGGACCTCGGCCTGGTGACCGCGCGCACCGGATGGGACGACGAGGCCACGATGGTGTCGTTCAAGGCATCGCCGGGTGGCGGCCACCAGGCGTGGGAGACCTCGCACCGGCTGAACGCCGAACGCGGCTGGGACACGCTGAGCGCGGGGCACCACCACCCGGATTCGGGATCGTTCGTGCTGACCTCGCGCGGCGCGTTCCTCGCGGTCGACGAGGGCTACAGCAACCGCAAGCGGGCGGGCGACCACAACCTGATCCTGGTGGACGGGCAGGGGTTCGCCGACGAGGACCGCTACCACGTCTACAAGGGCGCGGCGTACGAGCGGCAGGCGCAGTTGGTCGACGTTCTGGCCGCGGACGGTATCGCGCACGCGACCGCCCGGATCGCGGCGATGTATCCGGCCGAGCTGGGGATCGAGCGGCTGGACCGGACGCTGGTGTTCACGCCGGCCGGCCGCCTGGTGCTCCTCGATCGGTGCGTGGCCGCGGCGCCTCGGGAGTGGACGTTCCTGCTGCACGCGGACTGGCCGCTCGAGTTCGACGGCGACGACGTCGTCCTGCGGGCGGGCTCCGCTCAGGCGTGGGTTCGGACGCACTCGCCGGTCACGGTCTCGTCCACGGTCACCGAGGTCGAGGCGAATCCGACCTCGAGTACACCGAGTCTGCGGCTGACCCGGACGATGCACACGCTGCGCGCGACCACCGAACGTCGGCCGGCAGCGACCTTGCTGACCACGATCGAGCCGACCTCGTCGCTGCGGCCGGACAAGGCGAGCGCCCGGCGGATCGAGCTGACCCGCGGCGTCGGCATCGCGTTCGACAACGAGACCGTGCTCCTCGCTGAAAACGACGGCGTCGTCGAAGGCGACGGCGTCCCGGGAGGTGCGAGCGTCCGGGCCAAGGCGGTGATCGTGTCCGCGGCCGGTACGACGTACGTCGGGCGCGAGAGCGGGTCGTCGTGATGCGGCGGGCGCTGGACTGGCTCGGCTGGCTGGCGAGTCCGGTGATGGCCGGTGCCGCGTTCACGATCCTGTGTCTCGGCCTGGTGACCTGGCTGCCCGCGCTGGCCGCGGTCGGGTTCGCCCTGAACCGCTGGCGGACGGACGGCGACGCCCGCGTGTTCACCGGGGTGTTCGCCGGCTGGCGACGGTACTGGCGCCCGCTGCTCCCGCACTCGATCCTGCTGACCCTGGCCGCAGTGGTTGCAGTCAGCAACCTGATGTTCCTGTCCGGCCGGTCGGGTCCGGTCGTCGTCAGCCTGTTCATGGTCCACGTCGGCCTGGTCGCGGCCGGCCTCACCTATCACCTCGCGGTGGCCGTCGCGGCCGGGCGCGACCCCGGCGGTACGGCGGCCGGCTGGCGGCGTACCGCGTTCGGGCTGGCCTTCACCTCCGTTCCGCGCGGTACGGCGCTGCTCGGCGCCGCGATCGCCGCGCCCGTCTTCTCGCTCGTCGTACCGGCGGGCCCGCTGCTGCTCGGCACCACCGTTCCGGTCCTGGTCGGACTCGTCGTGGCCGACCACACCGAACGCCGTACGTCCTAGTCCATTTGCTGGTCCCCGCACCGCCCGTAGGGAGGACACCCATGTCCAGACGTCTCGCTCCGATCCTGATCCTCGGCGCCGCGCTGGCGTTGCCCGCCGTACCCGCGCAGGCCGCCACCGACTACTACGTCGCCACCTCCGGCAGCGACTCGAACTCCGGCACCTCGGCCGGCTCGCCGTTCGCCACCCTCCAGAAGGCCCTCGACACCGCACCACGCGACGCGACCATCCACCTTGCCTCCGGCACCTATCTGCAGGACGCCGCGACGGTGCGATCCGGTGTCACCATCACCGGACCGTCCACCGCCGTCGTCAAGGGCGCCGGCAACTCGCGCATCCTGCAGGTCCGGCACGACGGCGTCACGCTGGACGGGTTCACCATCGACGGTCTGCACGGCTCGCCGTCCAGCGCCGCAGGCTACCGGGACAAGCTCATCTACGTGATGAGCACCAGCGCCGGCGACGGGGTCGGCAGGCTGACGATCCGGAACATGGCCCTGAAGAACGCAGGGGGTGAGTGTGTGCGGCTCCGGTACCTGGTGACCAACGCCGACGTGCACGACAACACCGTCGGCCCGTGCGGGATCTTCGACTTCAAGTTCGCCGGCGGCGGCAAGATCGGCGAGGGCATCTACCTCGGTACCGCGCCCGAGCAGCAGGGTGCGAACGGCGCGCCGGACGACCAGCCCGACCGCAGCCGCAACAACCGGATCCACCACAACACGATCGTGACCGCCGGCAACGAGTGCGTCGACGTGAAGGAGAACTCGACCGCGAACATCGTCGAGTACAACGACTGCAGCCAGCAGAAGGACCCCAGCTCCGGCGGCCTGGACGCCCGGGGGAGCGGCAACACCTTCCGCTACAACACCATCCACGACAACACCGGGGCCGGCGTCCGGCTCGGTGGTGACACCGCGACCGACGGCATCGACAACGACGTGTACGGCAACACCATCACCGGCAACGGTGCCGGCGGGATCAAGTTCATGCGCGCCCCGCAGGACCAGATCTGCGGCAACACGAAGTCCGGCAACACCGGCGGCAACTCGGTCGGCACGTACGGCGCCGGCTTCGACCCGACCGGATCCTGCTGATGAGCCAACTGTCCCGCCGTGGCCTTCTCGGCGGGGCGGCCGTCGGTACCCTGGCTCTCGCCGCGCCCGCCGTACCCGAAGCCTTCGCGGGCGGTCAGGGCCGGCGGGGCCGGTGGGCAGCGAGCTGGACGACTGCTCAGACTGCACCGACCCCGTCCGACGCGGACGCCACCGGCGGCTTCACCGACACAACCATCCGCCACGTCCTCCGCCTCTCCGCCGGCGGACCGATCCGCCTCCGCTTCAGCAACCCGTTCGGTACGACGCCGACCACGATCGGACCGGTCACGGCCGACGGGCAGCCGGTGCTCTTCGCCGGCCAGAAGGAGGTATTGCTGGCGGCTGGGGCGACCGTGCTGAGCGATCGTGTCGATCTGCACGTGCCCGATCACGGCGACCTTGTCGTGAGTCTGTATCTGCCCGGTCCGACCGGACCCGTCAGCTTCCACCGCAACGTCCACGCCACCGGCCTCATCGGCACCGGTGACCTGACCGGCGCGCCGAACTCGGCGTACACACGCCAGACTCGCTCGGTCTTCCTGCTCAACGGGGTCGACGTGCCCGGCGCCGGCCGGCGGTCGCTCGCGATCCTCGGCGACTCGATCACCGAGGGGGTCGGCACACCGGACGACGCGAACCTGCGCTGGCCGGACCAGTTCGCGGCCCGCTTACGGCGCAGCCCGGCGGTTGCGAACCTCGGGATCAGCGGCAACCGGCTGCTGCTCGACGACGGCCGGTTCGGCCCGAGCGGGCAGGCCCGGTTCGATCGGGACGTGCTGGCGTTGCCGGGCCTCGACACCGTGCTGGTCTTCCTCGGAGTCAACGATCTCCAGCAACCACCCAGTCAGCTCGACCCCACCGTCCTGCTCACGGCCTACGGCCAACTCGCGGCGCGTGCCCGCGACCACGGACTGCAGGTGCTCGGGGCAACGATCGGCCCGTTCAAGGGCTGGATCCGCTACACCGACGAGCTCGAGCAAATCCGGCAGCGCGTCAACGCCGGCCTGCGCACCGGTCGCGTCTTCGACACCCTCGTGGACGTTGACGCGGCGCTCCGCGATCCTGCCGATCCGGCCCGGCTCCGTCCGGGCTTCGACAGCGGCGACGGGCTGCACCCGAACGCCGCCGGGGCCGGCGCGATCGCCACCGCCCTCCTCGCCCGAAAGGTCTTCGATGCCTGATCACGCTCTTCACCACCGAGTAGGTCGCCGGGCCGTGCTCGGCGGCCTTCTCGGTGGCGCCGCCGCGGCCACAGCCGGCCCGTGGAACCTGCCCGCCTTCGCGGCCGATTCCACCGACGAACTCCGTCTCCGCTGGCACACCCTGCTCACCGGTGGTCCCACCGTGGATCCGTCCGACCCCGACCTCGCGGTGGCGATCGCGCGGATCGACAAGCTCGCAAAGTCCGCGCTGACCACCCTCGACCGGTCCGCGGACCGCACCACGCTCTGGCCCGATCTCGCCAGTACGACGTTGTCCAACCACGTCGCATCGAACTTCCGCCGGATCAAGCAGATCGCGGTCGCCTGGGCCACCACCGGTTCGACGTACGCCGGGAAACCGCAGGTCGCCGCGGATGTGCTCGGCGCGCTCGAGTGGATGCACACCAACCGGTACAGCCCGAACCTGCCGCGCTACGACAACGACTACGACTGGGAGATCGGCGGCGCGTCGGCGTTCGCGGACACGCTCGTCCTGCTGTACGACGTGATCGACCCGGGCCTGCGGTCGACCTACACGGCCGCGATCAATCACTACACGCCCGATCCGAACCTCTGGCGGGCCGACCGGCAGATCGCCACCGGTGCCAACCGGGTCTGGATCGCGACCGTGGTCGCAGTCCGGGCGGTGCTCGACGGCGACACCGCCGCGCTGGCCCGGGTCCGGGACGCGATCAGCGATGTCGAGGGCAACGGCGCGAACAGCGTGCTTGCCTTCAACGACGCGCCCGGCCGCGTCGACGGGACCGGTGAAGGGTTCTACAGCGATGGCGCGTTCCTCCAGCACTGGAAGCACCCGTACAACGGCGGCTACGGCAAGGAACTGCTCGGCACGCTGTCCTCGCTGCTTTACCTACTCGGTGGCACGCAGTGGTCGGTGACGGACCCCGACCTGGACAACATCTATCACTGGATCGATGACGCTTTCGACCCGTTGATGGCCCGTGGCGATCTGATGGGGTCGGTGTGTGGCCGCGAGATCGCCCGGCCGAGCAAGCAGAACCACGCTCCCACCCAGACGGTGATCGAGGGTGCGCTGCGGCTGATCCCGGCCGCATCGCCGGACCGGGCCGCGCACCTCACCGCGCTGGTCAAGCAGTGGATCACCGAGGACACCTTCCGCGACTTCCTGGCTGTCACGGACCCGGCCTCGCTGGTGGCGGCCCGGTCCGTGCTCGCCTCCGGTACGCCGGCCCGCGGTCCGCTCGTCCTGCACAAGCAGTACCCGCGAATGGACAAGGTCGCGCACCACCGGCCCGGATTCACGGTCGGGATCAGCGCGTACTCGTCCCGGATCTACAACTACGAGTCGATCCAGAACGAGAACCTGCACGGCTGGCACCTGTCCGACGGCATGGTGCTGGTGTACGACGACGACCTCGGCCACTACTCCGGTGACTACTGGCCGACCGTCGACCCGTACCGGCTGCCCGGGACGACGGTCGACACCCGGCGGCTGGCCGACTCGTACGGATTCCGCAGTACGAGTGCCGCCGACTGGGTTGGGGGAGCGGCGGTGCCCGGACGGACGATCGGTGCCTACGGCATGGATCTGCGTGGCCACGGCACCGGCCTGACCGCGTTGAAGAGCTGGTTCCTGATCGACGACGTGCTGGTCTGCCTCGGCTCGGACATCAGCGGAAGTGGGGCGGTCGAGACGATTGTCGAGAACCGCAAGCTCCGCAGCGGATCCGAGACGTTCACGCAGACACCCGGCTACTGTCACCTGGCCGGCACCGGCGGCTACGTCTTCCCGGACCGCACGCCGATCCAGGTACTGCGGGAGGACCGGACCGCGACCTGGCGCGAGATCAACCTCAAGTACGGCACCGACACCCCGGTGACCCGTCCGTACCAGACGATCTGGATCGACCACGGCACCGCACCCGTTGCCCAGGGCTACTACTACGTCCAGTTGCCGACGGCAAGCCTGGCCGCGACAGCCGCCTTCGCCCGGACGCGGCCGGTCCGCCGGCTGCGGGCCGACTCCGTCGTCCATGCCGTCCGGTTGGGTGAGGTCCTCGCCGCGAACTTCTGGCGGGCCGGGTGTGTCGACGAGCTCATCGTCGACGGCCCGGCCTCGGTCGTCGTCGCCCGCGGCACGGTCGCGATCTCCGATCCGACGCAGACCGGGACGACGGTCACCGTCGACCTGGCCAAGCCGCTGCGCTTCGTCCACGCCGACGACCGGGTGCAGGTGACCCGGCGAGGAGCCGGATGGCGTCTGACCGCCGACCTCACCGACAGCCACGGCAGCACCGTCACCGCCACTTTCCGATAGGAGAACCCTGATGCTGGTCGACATGCCCCTGGACCGGTTGCGTGAGTACCGGCCCGAGCCCGAGGAACCCGCGGACTTCGACGCGTTCTGGAAGCAGACCCTCGACGACGCGGCAGGGCACCCGATCGACGCCCGGTTCACGCCGTACGCCGCGCGGCTGGCGACCGTCGACGTCCAGGACATGACGTTCACCGGGTGGGGCGGTCAACCGGTCAAGGCGTGGTTGCTGCTGCCGCGGCATCGCACCAGGCCGCTGCCCGCGGTCGTGCAGTACATCGGCTACAACGGCGGCCGCGGCATCCCGTACGAGTGGCTCACCTGGAGCGCCGCCGGGTACGCGCATCTGGTGATGGACAACCGCGGGCAGGGTGGTGGCGGCAAGACCGTCGCCGACACCGCCGACCTCGCGCCGGACGGACACGGGTCCTCGTCGCCCGGGTTCCTCACCCGAGGGATCGAGGACCCGCGCCGGCACTACTACCGGCGACTGATCACCGACGCCGTCCGGGCCGTCGACGCGGTGCGCGCGAGCCCGGATGTCGATCCCGCCCGCCTCGCCGTCCTCGGCGGCAGCCAGGGCGGCGGCCTCGCCCTCGCGGTCGCCGGGCTTCGCGACGACCTCGCCGCGGCGATCGCCGACGTACCGTTCCTGTGTCACTTCCGGCGCGCGTCGCAGATCACCGACAACGGCCCGTACGCCGAGATCGGTCGCTGGCTGAAGGGTCACCGGTTCGAGGTGGAGAAGGCGATGGCGACCCTGTCGTACTTCGACGCGGTCAACTTCGCCGCCCGCGCGACCTGTCCGGCGTGGTTCTCGGTCGCGCTGATGGACAACATCTGCCCACCCTCGACCGTCTTCGCCGCCTACCACCGCTACGGGGGCGAGGCGCACCTGGAGATCTTCCCCTACAACGGGCACGAGGGCGGCGCGGAGTACGACGTCCCGCGCAAACTCGACGCGCTGGCTTCGGCTCTCCGGCAGGGCTAGGGCGTGTCGACGGGTCCGCGCCGACGCGACCTCTACTGCTCGGCCAGCTGAGCGGCTGCGGACAGCGGGATCTGCAGCCAGGTCGGGCGATTGCGGGCCTCGTAGAGGACCTCGTAGATCACCTTGTCGGCCAGGAACGCGTTCAGCAGCACTTCCTGGCTGCGCGGGTCGGTGCCCGCGACCTCGGCGTACCCGTCGCAGAACGCCTGCTGGTTGCGGGTCGCCCACTCGGCCGCACGGTACGCGATCTGCTGGTCGCCAAGGTGGTCCTCGAGCAGCGACCGGGCCGCGTAGTCGAACGAGCGCAGCATCCCGGCGATGTCCTTGATCGGGGTGTCCAGCGCCCGCCGCTCGACCAGCGACTTGGCCGGCTCGCCCTCGAAGTCGATCAGCTTCCAGCCGTCGATCGTGCGCAGCACCTGTCCCAGGTGGTAGTCACCGTGGATGCGCTGCACGGTGACCGGCTGGTCGTACGCCGCGAGCGCGTCGAATGCCCGCGCCAGACCGCCGGCGTACGGCTGGAGCTCCGGGATCGCCGCCGAGGCCGCGTTCAGCCGGCGCCGCATCGCGGCCGCATGCTCGACCAGCTTGGCCGGCTCCCACACGTCGGTGCCGAGCGCCTTGGCCAGCTCCGAATGCACCTGCGCCGTACTCGCGCCGAGCCGGTGCGACTCCGGTGCGAAGTCGCCGCCGACCTCCTCGGCGTGCAGGTCCGCCTCGGCGTACAGGTCCCGCACCGACGAGGTCGCGAACGACCAGCCGTCGGTGGAGTTGTTCTGGAAGGCGGTCATCATCGCCAGTTCGCCGCTGTCGGTGCCGCCGCCCGGACGCGGCCACCGACCGCGTGCGGACCCCAGCACCTCCGGCACCAGCTCCGACCCCGCCTCGGTGAGCGCCGACTCGATCTCGACGCCCGGGTTGCTCCCGGGCTCGAGCCGGCGGAACACCTTCAGCAGCGCCACGTCGCCGAACACCAGCGACGTGTTGCTCTGCTCCACGGTCAGCACCAGCGACTGCGCGTCCGGCGGCACCTCGATGTGCCGGCCCGGCGCGTGGACAGGATGGAACTCCAGCCCGTCCAGCTGCCGTCCGTGCGTCAGCCCGTCCAGCCAGTACGGCGTCGCTTCCTTGTCGTGCAACGCGTCGTACACCCAGACCTCGGTGTCGCCGAGGTCCGGTTCGACCCACTCGCCGACCAGCGCGTGGCCGAGGTTCTCGACCGGTTCGCGGTGGTAGCTGAGCGGCAGCTGGTACACCCGGATCGGGATCTCGACCCCGGGCGGGCCCGCACAGTAGACGAACCCGATCCGGACCGCGGGCCAGGCGTCCGTGTCCGACAGCCAGACCGAGGTGGCCATGGCTTCGACATGGACGTCGTGTCCCTTCTCGCCGAACCACCGCTGGCCCGCGCAGAAGGACTGGACCTGGTCCAGATGGGAAGTCACTTAAATGCTCTCCTCATGCTTTTCCGGCTGGCCGTCCGCCTTCGCCACCGGCAGCCGGAACCAGTAGAAACCGTGCGCGCCGAGGGTCAGAAGGTAGGGCAACTCACCGATCGTCGGGAAGTGGACACCGCCGAGCAGCTCGATCGGCTCGACGCCCTGCCACTGCCGCAGGTCCAGCTCGATCGGCTGCGGGAACCGGGACAGGTTGTTCACGCACAGCACCACGTCGTCGCCGAACTCGCGGACGTAGGACAGGACGCTCGGGTTCGAGCCGCCGAGGTCGGTGAACGTGCCCATGCCGAACGACGGGTGCTGCTTGCGAATCTGGATCATCCGCCGGGTCCAGTGCAGCAGCGACGAGGCGTTCTCCATCTCGGCCTCGACGTTCACCGCCTGGAACCCGTAGACCGGGTCCATGATCACCGGCAGGTGCAGCTTGCCCGGCGTCGCGGTGGAGAACGAGGCGTTGCGGTCCGGCGACCACTGCATCGGGGTCCGGACGCCGTCCCGGTCGCCCAGCCAGATGTTGTCGCCCATGCCGATCTCGTCGCCGTAGTACAGGATCGGGGAGCCCGGCAGGCTGAGCAGCAGCGCGGTGAACAACTCCATCTTGTTGGTGTCGTTGTCCAGCAGCGGCGCGAGCCGGCGGCGGATGCCGATGTTGGCCTTCATCCGCGGGTCCTGCGCGTACTCCGACCACATGTAGTCGCGGTCCTCGTCGGTGACCATCTCGAGCGTCAGCTCGTCGTGGTTGCGCAGGAAGATGCCCCACTGGCAGGTGTCCGGGATCTCCGGGGTCTGCGCCAGGATCTCCGAGATCGGGAACCGCGACTCGCGCCGGACCCCCATGAAGATCCGCGGCATCACCGGGAAGTGGAACGCCATCTGGCACTCGTCGCCGCCGGAATCGCGGTCGCCGAAGTACTCGACCACGTCGGCCGGCCACTGGTTCGCCTCGCAGAGCAGGACGCGGTCCTCGTAGTTCGCGTCCACCTCCTTGCGGACCCGCTTCAGGAACTCGTGGGTGCGTGGCAGGTTCTCGCAGTTCGTCCCGTCGGTCTCGAACAGGTACGGCACCGCGTCCAGCCGGAAACCGTCGACGCCGAGGTCCAGCCAGAACTTCAGCGCCTCGATCATCGCGTCGCCGACAGCCGGGTTCTCGAAGTTCAGGTCGGGCTGGTTGGAGTAGAACCGGTGCCAGAAGTACTGCCCGCGGACCGGGTCCCAGGTCCAGTTCGAGGTCTCGGTGTCGACGAAGATGATCCGCGCGTCGGGGTACTTGTCGTCGGTGTCCGACCACACGTAGAAGTCGCCGTACGGGCCGTCCGGGTCCTCCCGCGACGCCTGGAACCAGGGGTGCTGGTCCGAGGTGTGGTTCATCACGAAGTCGACGATCACCCGGATGCCGCGCGCGTGCGCCTGGTTCAGGAACTCCTGGAAGTCCGCGATCGTGCCGACCTCGGGCATCACCCCGGTGTAGTCGGAGATGTCGTAACCGCCGTCCCGCAACGGCGACGGGTAGAAGGGCGGTAACCAGAGGCAGTCCACGCCGAGCCACTCGAGATAGTCGAGTTTCTCGGTGAGGCCCTGAAGATCGCCGATGCCGTCGGCGTTCGAGTCCTTGAAGGACCGCACGAGGACCTCGTAGAAGACGGCCCGCTTGAACCACAGCGGGTCACTCTTCGTCAGTCCGTGGTGCTGCTCCGGCAGCATGTCGGTCACGCTCACCTCCATCGGGTGTCTCCAAACCTAGCGGTACTGCAGCTTGACTTCAGCCTGTCGTCACGGCGTGACGACAGTGTGGGGCCGCCGGCTCGGGCACTTGCTCCCGGGTACCCCGTCGGGGCGTACTCGAAAAGGAGGGCAGCGTACGAAGCCGGACGACGCCGGTGGGGGGGACGCCGTCGGCCGGACGGTTCCGCAAGGCGTTTCGGACAGTCTGGCGGCCCTTTGGCAGTACAAGCAAATAGGGCTCGCAATGCGGTCGCATGGCAGTTTCGTGACGACTGCCGCAGGGGTTGTGACCGCGTCGGCCGCCCGGGTTCCGGACGGTCGGCGGGTCAGCGGCGGCGGCCCTCGTTCTGGCGTTCGGCGCCTTGATCGCGCCGTACCCGCCCACCGCCGCGCCACAACCGCGGCCGGCGTCTGACCGCCCCGCGGGCGTCTGCGACACCTTCGCGTGGATCCTTCAGCCGGTCGTCCGGGGTGATGATCCGGTCCGGTTCGACGGGTGTCTCGTCGCTTTGCTCCATACCGCCCCCAGTCACACCGCCCCCAGTCCTACTGCCACTGTCGAAGAGACCGATCGGCGTTCGATGTGAACGCCGACCGGCAGGTCATCTTCCGCCGCGACTCTTGCCGCGGTCCGGCTTCTTGGCTGCCTTGCCGCCTTGCTGAGCTGAGCCGCTCCGCCCTCCACTGCCGGCAGGTGGAATACCCTGACCCGCCAGCCGCTGTGCCTCCTTGGCCTGTTTGGCAGCCTCTTGCTCCGCGGCCCGTTGCTGGGCGGCGGACGTCTGGCGCTCGATGGAACGCCAGGTCCCGGCCGCGATCTCCTTGCCGTGGTTGGGCACGGTGACCGAGTTGCCGTTGGAGTCCTTCCACACCTCGTGACTGCCCTTGCCACGGCCGGGCTGCTTGGTGAAGCCCTTCGCCTTGAGGTCTTTCTCCGCGTCGCTGCGCTTCTTGGGCGCAGCCATCAGCCCTCGACCTCGACGGTGACCGTCAGCTGCTCAGGTACGCCGTTGGTCTCGATCAGAACCGCGAGAGCCTGCTTCAGGTCCTCGATGGCGTCCTCACGGGTGGCACCCTCGCCGTTCGCGAACGACTGCGGGTCCAGCGCCGCCTCGGCCGACCACGCGCCGTTCTCGTCCTGTTCGACACGGTAGGAAACGGTGATCTCGCGCAGCACGAAGGCCTCCTGTGGTTACTCAGTGTTTCGGTGATCGTAGGACGGCGCCGGGGTCAGGCCGGCGCCGTTCTCCAGGTGTGATCAGGACCTGCAAACAGCGCGTCAGGTGCTCTTGCGGGGGCGGCGGACGTACTTGGTGAAGCCGGCGCGTTCGGCGTCGGCCTCGGTGCGGAACCAGACCTCCGGTTTGGTGCGGCCGTAGTACGGCGAGTCCGGCGTGTGGAACAGCATCGACTGCCCGTTGCCCTTGATCGTGAAGCCGTCCGGCGGCCCCTGGTGCGGTACGGCGTCGGCCGAGCCTTCGCCGTACTTTCCCGGCGGTACGTCGACCACGGGCGCCGGTGTCTCATCCACGTCGTCGAACAACGTCGGCTCGCCGTCCATCAACCGCGAGAACTCCGCCCGCCGCTCCGAGACGACCTCTGCGGCAGCCGGCTCGGTGGAAGGCGCGTCCTCCCCACTCGAGTCAGTGTCACCAGCCGAAGGGGCCTCATCAGTCGGTGCTGCGTCGGTGGGCGCGTCGACCGGCGGGGGAGTGGCGGCCGCCGCGGTTACCGGGGTCGGGTGCGCAACAGACGCCGTCCCCGTGTCCAGCTCCGGCACCGTCTCCAGCGCCGTCTCCGCATCTGGGGCCGGATGGGGGGTTGGGGTCGCTGTTGCCGTCGGGGTGGTGGCCGGGGGTGCCTGGTCGGGCGCCGGAGCTGGAGGGGTGGAGGCGGTGGTGGTCAGGGCGGGGCGGCGGTCCAGGAGGTACCAGGTGAGGCCGGCGCCTACCAAGAAGGCGAGCAGCGAGCCCAGCCAGTTGTCGCGGAGGAGCCAGCTCATCGGCGGGCTCCTCTCGCGGGGGTGCGGACCAGGCGGTGCACCAGCCAGGCGGCGGTGCTGCCCAGGACGAACGCGACCAGCAACAGGACCCAGGTCTCGGCGATCAGCCAGCTCATTCAGTTCCCCTGCAGTACTCGGATCTCGGCCCGGCGGTTGGCGATCCGCCCGGCGCCGGTGGCATTGGATGCGATCGGAAACGCCTCGCCGTACCCGTTCGCGACGATGCGGCTCGCGTCGACGCCGCGGCGGACCAGTTCGGCCTTGAGAGCCGCGGCGCGGCGTTCGGACAGCGGGAAGCTGGTGCGGGGCGAGCCGAGGTTGTCGGTGTGACCGGCGATCTCCACCCGCACCGTCGGGCACGATTGCAGTACGGCGACCGCCTGCGCCACGGACGGCTTCGACGCGTCGTTCACGGTCGACGCACCGGACAGGAAGTTGATCGGGTACCGCCGGGTGAACTCGGCCAGCCGCGTCGGGAACGTCCGGCACGGCTCACTGACCGTGCTCTTCGATGGCGCCGGCAGCTCCAGTTCGTTCGCGACGACAGCACCGGGTACGGCGGTCGCGGCGGCCCGCGCCACGGTCGCCTTGGTCGCCTGGTCCGGCACCTCACCGGACAACGTCACGGTCTCCCCGTCGTAGCGCACCGATGCGTCGCCGGTACCGATCGCGAGCGCCCGTAGCAACGCGGACAGGGACGCCGCGTCGGCCAGCCCGTTCGCCGCGTCGATCGTCGTCCGGTCGTCGTACGAACGGTCCGGCCCGAGCACCGTGTCCACCTCGGCGGCGATCGCGTCCTTGACCTCCTGGCTGCGTACCGGCGCCTGCACCCGGATCGACCGGTCCGTCCGTCCCACCTCGAACGCCGGTACGTCGGCCTGCGGCGCACTGCTGCTCGCCGACGTCGGTGTCGGCACAGGACTCGGGGCTGGTGTCGGTGTTGGTGTCGGGGTACTGCCGGCTGCCTCCGCACCGCCGGTTACGTCGACCGAGCGCACCCCGTCGACTTTGGCGACAATCTCCCGGACCGCCTCCGGATCCGTGCCGGCCGGCACGGTCACGCGGGCGTTGCGTCCGTCGAACTCGACCCGGCTTGACTCGATGCCACGGGCCTTCAGAGCGGCTTCGGTGCGTTCCCGGAGGTCGTCCTCCGTCGTCCCGGCCTTGGCCGGAATCAGCACAGCTGCCAGCAGTACAGGGACTGCGAGGGCCGCGAGCAACCAGATGACAAGCGGCCGCCGAACCAGACCGGGCACTGTTCCTCCGTGGATGCGGTCAGAGTGGCCGTGCGCGAGGAGACTACTCCGCTTGGTGCACGAAACGCACACCCACTGGGGGAGCGTCGTGCGTTTCCGCGGGTTTCCGGCTCTTGTTACTGATCCGCCGGTAGGTCCGGGTGACCGACACGGCGCCCGCGCTGGACGCCGCGCGCGTCCCCGCCGCCGAAGGCCCCTTGAGCCCCGACCGGGGACCGCGAACACCCGTCCGCGACCGCGTACCCCCCCCGGGACCTTGGACCCGCGCCCGGGACCGTGGACCCGCGCCCGGGACCGTGGACCTCCGCCCGGGACCGTGGACCCGCGCCCGGGACCGTGGACCCGCGCCCGCCCAGGCGATCGCGCTGCTGGCCCGCCAGGAACCGGGCCGAAAGCAACGAATCGAGGAACTGGAGGCCGCCGGCTACCCGTGCTACACGACCTCGG